>CAZCOZ010000015.1:13915-18322 GCA_964500555.1 uncultured Thiotrichaceae bacterium
CCTATTACTTACGCCAAAACGCCGGCATTAACAAAACCAGCAAGGTAAATATTTCTAACCGTCCAAGCAACATAGAAAAACACAGCAACAATTTATTAAATTCTGACATGCTTGCATAATTTAAACTTACCTCGCCCAAACCAGGCCCTAGATTATTTATCGTTGCCGCGATTGCAGAAAAAGCACTCACCTGATCCATGCCATTAAACATGAGAATCAACATCATCAAAACAAACAGCGCAACATAAGCCGCAAAAAAACCCCACACAGCATCAATAACCGAATCCTTTACTGGCTGCTTGCCTATCTTTACCATCACCTGCGCACTAGGATGAATCAAACGTAAAATTTCTCGCTGCCCCTGCTTGATAAGCAACAACAAGCGAATAACTTTAATACCCCCACCCGTTGATCCTGCACAACCGCCAATAAAACTAGCAAACAACAATAGCACTGGGATAAAACTTGGCCAGAGAGAATAATCGGTGGTAACAAATCCCGATGTAGTAGCAATTGAAATACTTTGAAAAAGTCCCTCGCGCAAAGCTAATGAAAAATCATGCTGCGGCGACTGATCATATAGAACGTAAACACTTAACGCAGAAACAATAACTAATATACTGACATACAGTAAAAACTCTGAGTCTCTAAAATACACCATTAAATTTTTGCCGCGAACCACAGAGAAATGCAAAGCAAAATTAATGGCACCCAAAAACATAAATACCATAGCAACAATTTCTATTGCCTGATTATCAAAGTAACCTATACTCGCGTCGTGTGTGGAAAAACCACCAATAGAAACCGTTGAAAAACTATGCGCTACTGCATCAAACGCAGACATACCCGCGAGCCAATACGCAACTGCACAAACCACCGTTAAACCAAGATATACATACCAAAGCGCCTTTGCCGTCTCGGCAATACGCGGGGTTAATTTATTATCTTTAACCGGCCCCGGCGCTTCTGCTTTATATAACTGCATACCACCGATACCCAACATTGGCATTACTGCTACAGCTAAAACGATAATCCCCATACCGCCTAGCCATTGCAGTTCCTGACGGTAAAATAAAATACTATGCGGGAGATCATCCAGACCAATTAAAACTGTTGCGCCTGTGGTTGTTAAGCCTGAAATGGATTCAAATAAAGCATCTGTGATACTGACATCCAGATCATCATACAAATAAAATGGCAGCGCACCCGCCACACCCAATACTAGCCAGAACAAAACCACGACAACAAAACCATCACGTAATCGTAATTCACTGGTTTTATTTCTTACCGGTAAAAACAAAGCCAAACCAATTAACAATAATGTTAAGTAGCTATAAAAAAAGGCATGCGCAGCACCTTCCTGATAAATTAAATCAATAACCACGGGCGGCAACAACGTAATGCTGAAAAGCATCAGGAAGAGCCCCATAATACGTTGAATAACGGCTATATGCATAAACTTGAAGCGCGCGATTAATTACGAGTATTGATCATAATGATTCACATAATCACCAATCAAAAGAAGGTCACACCGACCTGGAACAATTTTTCAACCGCATTAAATTTCTTTTTATCGAGCAAGAATAAAATTAAATGATCATCATTTTCGATAACAACATCATGGTGCGCCATAATCACCTGCTCACCACGTATCACCGCACCAATCGTCGTACCTGAAGGCAACTTAATTTGCTCAACTCTTTTACCGACCACTTTCGAGGTTGCTTCATCACCGTGCGCAATCGCCTCAATTGCTTCAGCCGCGCCTCGACGTAGCGAATGCACCGCAACCACATCACCACGACGCACATGTGCCAACAAACCACTAATGGTAATTTGCTGTGGAGAAATCGCAACATCGATCGTTCCCTGGTTTTCCATTAAATCAACATAAGCACTGCGATTAATTAACGACATTACTTTCCTGGTGCCCAAACCTTTAACCAGCATCGACGATAAAATATTGGCTTCATCATCATTGGTCAAAGCACAAAACACATCCATCTGACCAATATTTTCTTCCTGCAATAAATCTTCATCCGCAGCATCACCGAGCAAGACTATTGCTTTATTTAGATCACAGGACAACTGTTTCGCACGCGCCGGATCTCTTTCTAAAACCTTCACGCTATATTTATTTTCCAACGCTTCCGCCAAACGCTTACCGATGTTTCCGCCACCAGCCAACATAATACGTTTAAAGGGTTTATCTAATTTTCTCAGTTCGGACATCACAGCGCGAATATCTTTTTTTGCCGCAACAAAAAACACTTCATCATCCGCTTCGATAACCTGATGCCCATTTGGCACAATTCCCTTACCACGACGAAAGATAGCGGCAACGCGTGCATCAATACCCGGCATGTGTTTTCGCAGGTCAGCGATTTCGTGACCCACTAGAGGCCCACCATAATAAGCTTTTACCCCAACCAACTGCGCGCGACCACCAGCAAAATCCAGTACCTGCAAGGCACCGGGGTATTCAATCAAACGCTGTATGTGTTCAGCGATTAATTGTTCCGGGCTAATTAAAACATCTATTGGTAATGTTTTATTATTAAATAACTCTTTGTACTTTAGATATTCCTGAGCGCGTACACGAGCAATTTTTGTCGGCGTATGAAACAGACTATGCGCAATCTGGCAGGCCACAATATTGGTTTCATCGCTATCGGTTACTGCGACCAGCATATCCGCATCCATGATGCCGGCCTGTTTCAACACATCAGGATGTGAGGCGTGACCAACAACGGTACGAATATCTAAACGATCATTAATATCACTAAGCACATCCGCATCAATATCAACCAGGGTTATATCGTTTGCTTCAGATGATAGATTTTCTGCCGCACTTAAACCGACCTGACCGGCACCTAAAATAATTATATTCATACGGGTAGAAAAAAATTCCAGAAAAAATTGTTAGTTACGTCTGTTAGACCCATGATTGATAGACCAATAGTTGTTAGGTAAATGCACATTATGATACTAAGCCATGATATAACGAAGTCAATACGATAGCGTTCACGTTCAAAATTATTATTTCGCCCGCTTTTTTAATCGGCAAAAATAAAAACCATCCGCTGCCTGCTCACCGGGAAACAATTGCCTACCGTGCTCGCACGCCACCCCCCAGTCAGCATCAATTACAATCTCACGAACGTCCTGCGCCTGCGCAATGAATTTTTTTATTTGTTGCTGATTTTCATCCTTAAACACCGAACAGGTCACATATAAAAGCTCGCCCTCTGGAGCCAGCATTTGCCATGCTACAGCAAGTATCTCTGCCTGCAAATCGACCAAGGTCTGAATATCACTCTCCCTACGCAAAGATTTAATATCAGGATGACGCCGAATCACGCCACTGGCTGAACAGGGCGCATCAATTAATATGCGGTCAAAACACTCGCCATCCCACCACTGTTTATAATCTCGCGCATCGGCAACAATTAGCTCGACTTTTGTTTGATCATTATTTGTTTGACCGCTCTCTTTCTCACTTAATTTTAAACGCTGCAAATTCTCTTTCACACGCTGCATGCGTTTTTCATCAAACTCAACCGCAATTAATTTCTTAATCGTAGTGTACCGCTCTAAAATATGCGTGGTTTTTCCGCCCGGCGCTGCACACAAATCAAGCACGCGAGCCCCCTCTAGAACATTTAACAAATTTGCTGATAACTGCGCACCCACATCCTGCACTGACACAGCACCATCAGCAAACCCGGGCAACAATCTAACATCCATGCCCTGGACTAGTTTTAATGCCTGATCAGACAAATCCGTTACTTCTGATTCAATCTCATTTTCATCAAGCAATTTTTTATATTGCGGCACGTCGCTTTGTCGCTTATTAACACGTAACCAAAATGCAGGGCGTTGATTATTGGCTTCGATCAACTGTTGCCATTGTTCCGGCCAGTCTTTTTTAATTTTTTCCAATATCCATTGAGGATGCGAGAACCTCGCATCATCGGTTTTTATTGCATCAGCCAACGCTTCTTTTTCGCGAGTATAACGACGCAATATTGCATTCACCAATGAACCTGCCCATTGCTTACCCGATTTTCTTACCAGCTCAACAGATTCATTTATTACCGCATAATCTGGCGTACGACATTCTGTTAATTCATACAATGCCATTAATAAAATTAACTGTACATCCTGATCTTTTGCTTTTAATTTTTTAGCTAATAACTGCGCGGTGAAAAATTCCAGCTGCCAGCGCCAACGCAAGACACCATTAACGATTTCATTCGCTAAACCGCGATCGCGTTTGTCTTCCAGAACGTCGATCGTTTCTACCTGCGCCACCGACAATGACTTCCCTGAAAAAACCTGCTTTAATGCTTTTAAACCAGCCTGCCTGGCAGAACTGATTTTTATTTTTCTGGCGCTTGCTTTTTT
>CAZCOZ010000015.1:18422-30755 GCA_964500555.1 uncultured Thiotrichaceae bacterium
TTAAACCAGCCTGCCTGGCAGAACTGATTTTTATTTTTCTGGCGCTTGCTTTTTTATCACGCGAAGATGAAGAACGATTAGTCATTTAAGTCAACGTTTGTTCTAGCAGTGAATTAGCATTTAAAAAATCTACTACAGACATTCTTCGTTTACCTTCTGCCTGCAATTCAATAATTCGCAACACACCATCACCCGTCATTATATCAATACCATCCGTTGATTCTGCAATAACACGACCTGCTGACATACCTGTCGTTACCACCTGTGACGTTTGTTGCATCACAACTTCAGCCTGCCAAATTCGCAAGCTAACGGGTTTACCATTACCCGCCTTTTTCTCATAATGACTATAAGCTACCGGCCATGAATTATACGCTCTTACTGCACGTTCAATTTCTGCTGCAGATTGTTGCCAGTTAATTTCCGCTTCGGCTTTATTTAGCTTTGCTGCATAACAGGCATCAGCATCATCTTGTTTAATACGCGTCGCTGTTTCTTCTGCAATCGCTGGCAAAACAGACATAAGCGTTTCAGCGCCTAGCAACATTAACTTATCATGCAAGCTCGAAGCTGTATCGTCATTACTAATATCACATTCTGCAACAGCTAACATATCACCGGTATCCAACCCTTTATCCATTTGCATAATGGTAATGCCGGTTTTTTTATCACCCGCTAAAATTGCACGCTGTATTGGTGCTGCACCTCGCCACCGTGGCAATAACGATGCGTGAATATTTATGCAACCTAAACGCGGTGCTTCAAGCACGAACTCAGGCAGTAATAAACCGTACGCAGTCACCACCATTAGATCGGCATTGAGCATTTTTAATGTTTGCTGCGCTTGCTCATCTTTTAGTGATTCAGGTTGGTAAACAGGAATATTATGTTGCAGTGCTTTTTCTTTTACCGGTGAAGCTTTAAAACCACGACCGCGCCCGGCGGGACGATCAGGTTGCGTATAAACCGCAATAACCTCATGCGATGACGCGATCAACGCATCAAGTGCGGCGACAGAAAAATCCGGTGTGCCGGCATAAATAATACGCAAAGGTTTGCTCACGGGAAGTAAATATCGTTCTTAGGTAATTAGATTAAATAGTGGATACTAAATAAATTTCACAGTTAACTAGCAAAGTGTAATTAGAAAAGCGTCTAATTAACAAGGCTGCGCTGCTCTTCACGTTGCTGCTTTAGCAACCGTTTTTTTACACGCTGACGTTTTAAAGGTGATAAGTAATCAACAAATAACTTACCTTTTAAATGATCCATCTCATGCTGAATACAAACAGCGAGCAATTCATCGGCCTGTAACGTGTACTCTTCACCATTTTCATTCATCGCTTTTATGGTAACTTTTTCTGCGCGCTCCACCGCTTCATAAACTTCTGGCACAGACAAACAACCTTCGTCACTTTTTTCTACGCCTTCTTCACTTAGGATTTCAGGGTTGATCAAGCATAGCGGCTGATCTTTGTCCGCTGAAACGTCAATCACAATCACTTGTTTATGCACATTAACTTGCGTTGCAGCCAAACCAATACCCGGTGCTTCGTACATGGTTTCAAACATGTCTGTCACCAGCTTTTTAATACGGTCATCAACCTTTGCTACCGGCTTTGCCACCGTACGCAAACGTTTATCGGGGTAATGTAATATATCCAGAATTGTCATCTACTGCTACCATCTATTGGTTATCAAACCATGCCTTAATATATCAATCATCATACATCACATAACAAACGTTGAACGGTACACAGAAAACACGAGCAAATAGCACGCTGATTATTATTTCTGCTACACTCTTTTAAGAACTTGCTTTTATAGGCAAGAGCATCTACATAAACTGTTGAGAATAATAATAAAACTCCAATTTCGGCCTGCTTGAGATTTAGTCATAAGCTTAACTTAGACAGACCACCGACTGGATCAAAACTAGAGCGCACATTTAAAGACTCAGGGTATGAATATAAAAATGAATAACACCACCACTTCCACGCCTCGTAATATTGTACCCTTTTTCCTGCTTTCAGGGCTACTCGCCGTCATCGTAGGTTGCAGCTCGAATGAGCCGCGCCCTGTTGTCATGCATGAACCCACTGCAGAAACAGGAAGCATCGTTACCACACCACAAGTTCAGGCTGTGCCGACGCAAAAAATCAGGGTAAAAGCTTCTCACCCTCGCCAATACACAGTAAAGAAAGGCGATACTTTATGGGATATTTCAAGCCTGTTTCTACGCGACCCATGGTTCTGGCCTGAAATTTGGCAACAGAATCCACAGGTAGGTAATCCACATTTAATCTATCCAGGCGATATATTGACGCTGATTTATGTTGATGGCGCACCACAAATTCGAGTTAATGGTCGTGGCGTTGTCGTTGGCAGCAGAAATGGCCTGCCAGTTAAAAGGCTGAGCCCCCATATTCGCACTAGCGATCTTCAGGCAAGCATTCCCAGCATTCCAGGTGATGCCATTCGTCAATTTTTAAGCAAGCCAAGAGTTGTCACCAAAGAGCAACTGGAACAGGCACCGCGTATTGTCGCTAGCCAGGACAACCACTTAATCCTGGGACAAGGCATGCGCGTTTATATTCGTGGTGAGAT
The DNA here is from genome assembly GCA_964500555.1 of uncultured Thiotrichaceae bacterium. Taxonomy (GTDB): domain Bacteria; phylum Pseudomonadota; class Gammaproteobacteria; order SZUA-229; family SZUA-229. The sequence goes on from CAZCOZ010000015.1 coordinate 21,030, forward strand.
CGATAAAGAACGGGTTCGATTTTCTGTGTTTCATCCCGGTGACGAGTTATACGACCCTGAGTCTGGCGACCTGCTCGGCTACGAAGCTAAATACGCCGGTGATGTTCGCATCACTGATTATGGCGATCCCGCTACTGGCGATCTAACGTTTACCGAACGCGAAGTATTAATTGGCGATAGTTTATTACCTGAAGACAAAGGTAAACTCGACAACGTGTTCTTCCCACATGTACCTAATAAGGATCTTAAAGGGCAAATTATCTCTTTATACGATGCCCTGTTCGGCGTTGGCCAATACCAGATCGTGGTTATCAATCGAGGCGAAGACGACGGCATGGAAGTCGGTCACCTGCTTGCTACCCACACACAGGGCGCGACCATTCGTGATCGTCACCCTGTCCGAGGCACTGAAAAAGTAAAACTACCGGATGAACGTAGCGGCCTGATTATGATATTCAAAACATTTGAGCGCGTTAGTTATGCCATCACATTAGAGGCCGAGCGTATTATTCATCGACTTGATTATGTGACAACACCACGAATCTAGCTGGCAGCCTTACACGAAGAGAGCTTTGCACGAAGCATCTTTTCCGCACACAATAAGGTAACATTCATGGATGAATGAGGCAGAAACGAGACAAGGATGAAAAACACTGGAACCACAGCCGCACGGAATGCGGATAAGTCTGACAATAAGCACGATTCATCTATTCCAGAATCGCCGCCCACCGAATTCCAAGCCACTGAATCCCAAGCCACTGAATCATTGAAACACTGGCTAACACTTCGCCATACTGCGGGCGTCGGTCCCAGCACCTTCCACGCGCTCCTTGATGCCTTTGGTTCAATAGAAGCCACACTTGCTGCGAATGCAAGCCAACTTTCTCAGGCTGGCATTAAATCCAACGTGATTACTGCACTCACCAACCGCGAAAGGCCAGACATTCAAGCTGACCTGGACTGGTTTGCACAGGCAGATCATCACATCATCACCTTGCAGGATGATCGTTACCCTGCACAGCTAAAAAACCTAAGCGATGCCCCACCCTTATTATATGTGAGGGGTGACACTGACTATTTGAATAGACCCCAACTCGCCATCGTCGGCACCCGCAACCCAACCGCCAGCGGACGCAATACTGCCAAAGAATTTGCTCATCATCTGGCCGATGCAGGTATAACCATAACCAGTGGACTCGCCAGCGGTATTGATGGTGCCAGTCATGAGGGCGCACTACTGGGACTCGCCGGCACGATTGCGGTTGTTGCCCATGGCCTCGACATTGTTTACCCTGCTCAACACCAGCAATTAGCACAAAGCATCAGCAAGCACGGCGCGGTTGTTTCAGAAATGCCTATCGGCTCGCAACCAACACGAGGCAGCTTCCCACGCCGCAATCGGCTCATCAGCGCACTAGCACTTGGCACGCTGGTGGTCGAGGCTGCACAGAAAAGCGGCTCACTCATCACCGCAAGATACGCTCTTGAGCAAAACCGAGAGGTTTTTGCTATTCCCGGCTCCATTCACAATCCTATGGCGCGTGGCTGTCACCAGCTTATTCGTCAGGGCGCCAAACTGGTGGAGTCGGTTAACGATATTCTCGAAGATTTATCGATCAATCTTAGCCAAACATCCCGTTATCCACAAAAACCCCGTACCGATACCCAAAAAAAACCAGCTAAAAAACCCCATGATCTGCACAAGACACTTGACCCGGATCACCAAAAACTGCTCAAATGCCTCGCGTACGAACCAGCGAGTATCGATGAGCTAGTATCTCAAAGCGGTTTTACCGCCGCAGAAGTGGCGTCAATGCTACTTATTCTGGAACTAGATGACATTATCGCCTGTCAAGATGGGCGTTATACTCGTATCAGCCAGGGCCGCTCTGATTAGTAACGCCCTGATTAGCAATGCCCTGATGAATAACGCTTTGAATTGAGGCCACGGAGCCTTCAGCGTATTAAAGCCATATAAATAAACAAATAAACCAGCAGCGGATCTATTTGAATGATAATTAAACAGTCGGTAATGGACGTCTTGATGTTTTTATTCGAGCGTTATCTTGATGATGACGAGTTAAACGAAACCAGCCGAGTCACCGATGAGCGTGACCATATCCAGATTCGCCTGGAAGAAATGGGCTTTCGTCACCACGAAATTAACCAGGCCTTTGACTGGTTAGAAGATCTGGCTGAACTGCAGGATAGAAAACAATTTTTGCCAGTAAAAGAAACCAGCATACGCATTTACAGCGATGAAGAGAAAAAACTCATCAATATTGAAAGTATCGGATTTCTACACTTTCTTGAACAAACGAATATACTCACAGCATTCACTCGCGAACTCATACTTGACCGCGTCTCGGCGCTAGGTCAGCCACTGGATGCTGAACAACTTAAGTGGGTTATTATGATTGTGTTGCACGCCCACCCAGGTGAAGAGAATGCGGTGGCCATTATGGAAAGTTTTATTTTTGATGACGTAGTCGAACTTATTCAGTAATTCGACTCAAGATATAAATTCAGGAAATAGATTCAAGAAATATACTCAATTGGCCGATGCAATAAAACAATACAATGAAGCTGTAGCATAAATATTTAACAGCCAATTATTTAAAAACATTAACCACATATTAAACAAACTCGTATGAGCAAAAATTTAGTCATCGTAGAATCACCTGCGAAAGCAAAAACCATAGAAAAATATTTAGGCAAAGACTTTAAAGTACTTGCCTCATACGGACATGTACGTGATTTAGTTCCTAAAGAAGGTGCGATCGATACCGAACATGACTTCGCCATGAAGTATCAGGTGATTGAAAGGAATGAAAAACATGTCGACAAGATAATCAAGTTTTTAAAGAAAGCCGACACTCTGTATCTCGCAACCGATCAGGACCGCGAGGGTGAAGCCATTGCCTGGCATTTACATGAACTGTTAAAAGAAAAAGAATTGCTCGATGGCAAAAAAGTACTTCGTGTTGCTTTCAACGAAGTGACCAAACGCGCGATTAAAGAGGCCATTGCTTCACCGGGAAAGCTCGCCACCAATTTAATCAACGCACAGCAAACACGTCGCGCACTTGATTATTTAGTCGGCTTTAATTTATCCCCTTTACTATGGAAAAAAGTACAGCGCGGCTTATCCGCGGGTCGTGTACAAAGCCCTGCATTACGCTTAATCGTTGAGCGCGAACTGGCTATTGAAGCATTTGATCCAAAAGAGTACTGGACGATCGAAGCAGATGTTGCAAAAGATAAACAACCCTTTTTAAGTAAGTTAAATATTTACAAAAATGAAAAACTAAAACAGTTCAGCATTACGGATACAAAAACGGCTAAAGAAGCGAGAGATACATTACTAAAAGCCGCTAACGGCAAACTCAATGTAAATAAAATTGAGAAAAAGGAAAGGAAGCGTAATCCGTCCGCACCGTTTACTACCTCAACGCTACAGCAGGAAGCAGCAAGAAAATTACGTTTTTCAACACAACGTACGATGCGTACTGCACAAAATTTATACGAAGGCATCGACATTGGCGGCGAAACCGTTGGTTTAATTACCTACATGCGTACCGATTCTTTGCACCTTGCCAATGAAGCCACAGCGGAAATTCGTGACTTGATACAGGAACGTTACGGTAAAGACAACTTACCGGAAGAGGTTCGCGTATTTAAAAACAAATCAAAAAATGCACAGGAAGCGCATGAAGCGATTCGTCCAACATCCGTTCGTCATACACCAGAAGAAATTAAAGACAGACTAAAACCCGATCAATTTGCACTTTACGAATTAATCTGGAAACGCACCATGGCGTGCCAGATGATTCACGCCACACTTGATACCGTAAGTGTTGAACTCGGTTGCGGTGATGGCAACAGTTTCCGCGCCACTGGTTCAACCATAAAATTCCCTGGTTTCATGTCAGTCTATATGGAAAGTAACGACGATTCGAAAGCTGACGACAATACCGAAAAATTACTGCCTGAATTAAAAGAAGGTGAAAAAATTGAGTTGCTGCAAATTCGCAACGAACAACATTTCACCGAACCACCACCACGCTTCACTGAAGCCAGTTTGGTGAAAACGTTGGAAGAATACGGCATTGGCCGCCCATCGACCTACGCCAATATTATTTCAACTTTAGTTAACCGAAATTATGCAGAGTTAGAAAGTCGTCGTTTCACACCGACCGATATCGGACGCATTGTTAATGGCTTCCTTACCGAGTATTTTACTAAATATGTTGACTACGAATTTACCGCCAATCTTGAAGATCAATTAGATTCTATCGCGCGCGGCGAAATGGACTGGGTGTCTTTACTTAAAGATTTTTGGTCACCGTTCAAAGAAACCGTTGATCACATTGAAGAAAACGTTAGTCGCGCTGATGTTGCGCAGTCACGCCATATTGGTACTGATGAAGAAACTGGCAAACCCATTTCTGTTCGCATGGGACCTTATGGCCCCTTCGTGCAAATTGGCGACAAAGACGACGAAGATAAACCTCGTTTTGCCAGCTTACGTCCAGGTCAAAAAATGGCCGACATCACCATGGATGATGTTTATTTTCTATTGCAACTACCGCGCGACTTAGGCGAAACGCCCGAAGGCGAAGCACTCTCAACCAACTACGGTCGTTTCGGCCCGTATGTGAAATACGCCAGTAAGTTTGTATCGATCAACAAAGAGTATCAGGAAAAAGGTGTCGACCCATATAATATTGAATACGATACCGCAATGGAATTAGTGAAGGCGAAAAAAGAATTTGATGCTAATAAACACATCAAAGACTTCCCTGGTACCGACATTGAAGTATTGAATGGCCGCTTTGGACCCTACATTACCGATGGCATGAAAAACGCCAAAATACCGAAAGACAAAGAACCCAAATCACTAACACAAAAAGAATGCGAAGAGCTGCTTGCAGCAGCGCCTAATCGTCGCGGTAAGAAAAAGGCAGTAAAGAAAAAAACAGCCAAAAAGAAAGTGGCGAAGAAGAAAACCACTAAAAAGAAAAGCAGCAAGAAGAAGACCGCAAAGAAAAAAACAGCCAAAAAGAAAACTATTAAGAAAGCCGCTAAAAAAGACGAATAGCATTCATTATGCCCAGTGACTTTAGCATTCGTCATGCCGCTCACATTATCAAAAACGGCGGGGTCATCGCGTATCCTACGGACACTGTATATGGTCTGGGCTGCGACCCCTACAACGTCAACGCTGTAGATAGAATTAATCAGATAAAAAATCGCCCATCCGACAAACACTTCATTTTACTCGCCAGTAATATTCACCTTGTAAAGACGTTATTTGATAGTAACGATGCTCAAAAAAAAATAATGACAGAAAGCATCGAACCAACAAGCTGGGTTGTTAACGCCAACGCTAGCGCACCAGACTGGCTAACAAATAAAAGTGGCACAATAACAATTCGTATAAGCCAACACCCTGCAGTGAAAAAACTTTGCTCTGCTCTTGGTCACCCCATTATTTCTACCAGCGCAAATATCTCTGGCAAAAAACCCGCGAGAAACGGGCTTGAGCTGCATCAATTTTTCAATAAAAAAGTCGATAAAATCCTGTTAGCAAGTCATCCTGTTTCAACTAAACCATCAAAAATAATTCGGCTATGCGATAATTACATCATCAGACAATAACAAATAGCACTTATATGAACGCTGACTCTATCATCACTAAAGAAGCACCCAACGTTGAAGCTGTCAAAGCCTATTTAATTCAACTACAACAAAACATTTGCTCTTCACTTGAAAGCGAAGATGGCGGAAAGAAATTTTTCACCGACACCTGGAAACGAGAAACAGGCGATGGTGGTGGCATTACACGCGTGCTTACAAATGGCAATATTTTTGAACAGGCAGGCGTTAACTTTTCACATGTTTCTGGTGCCGAATTACCCAGTTCAGCAACTGCACACCGCCCCGAACTCACCGGCCGTCAATTTCAAGCAATGGGAGTATCCTTAGTAATACACCCAAAAAATCCGAAAATTCCTACATCGCATGCAAATGTACGATTTTTTATTGCCACCAAAGAAGGCAAAGAACCTGTTTGGTGGTTCGGCGGTGGTTTTGACTTAACACCTTATTACGGTTTTGAAGAAGACTGCATTCACTGGCATACCACCGCTAAAAAAGCCTGCGAGCCATTTGGCAAAGATGCTTATCCCAAATATAAAAAATGGTGTGATGACTATTTTTACATCAAACACCGCGACGAACAACGTGGCATCGGCGGTTTGTTTTTTGATGACTTAAATGAAGACGGCTTTGATCGCAGTTTTGATTTTATGAAAAGTGTTGGCAATAATTATATAGACGCTTATCTCCCCATCGTTCAACGCAGAAAAAACGAATCTTACACTGAAGCACAACGTGAATTTCAGCTTTACCGCCGTGGTCGCTACGTTGAGTTTAATTTAGTTTATGATCGAGGGACTTTATTTGGCCTGCAAACAGGTGGAAGAACCGAATCGATTCTAATGTCTTTACCGCCTGTTGTGCATTTTGAATACAACAAAAAAAATGCAGAAAATTCGGAAGAAGAAAAACTTTATCAATACTACTTAAAGCCTAAAGACTGGCTTTAACCCCTTCAAAAGAACGTTCCTAGGAAAATCTATTTCAAATTACGCCGCGAGTGAAAGTCGACCACGTTAGTGCTCGGCAAGCCTCGTAATGGCTTCGAAATATAATTACCCTGTACTTTATCAACACCACAAATTTTTAGCAGCCGAACAATCTCAGGACTTTCCACATATTCTGCTACAGTGTAACGGCCTAAAGAATGTGCAACATCATTCATTGCAGTAACTATCGCTCTATCCGTTGCGCCGCGCGCCATATTACGTACAAACTGGCCATCAATTTTTACGTAATTGGTATCTAAATTTTTCAACTGGGCAAACGAGCAAAAACCTGAACCAAAATCATCAAGAGAAAACTGACAACCAATTTTTCTTAACTCATTAATAAAATCATTTGCTAATTCTAAGTTCTCGATAGCGCACGTTTCTGTTACTTCAAACGTTAATGAAGATGGATTCACCTGATATTTATTGATTAATATTTTTATTTTACTAAGCGCTGAATCACTATCAACCGTGTTACCAGAAACGTTTATCGACAGACGAATATCATCCTGTGGAATGCTGCTCGCAGACATTTGTTTCAAAGCATTTTCCAGCACCCATATATCAATTTCAGTCATCAGATTAAATCGTTCTGCTGTTGGCATGAAACTATCAGGCAGATGAATTTCTCCATTTTCATCCATCATACGAACCAACACTTCAAAACTACAAACCCGACCACTTCCATTCACATGTCTTTGCCACAAAACGCCGTCGTGAACGGGCAGATCAATTAAATCAATGTCTCGTATTTCCATAATAGGCTGATAATACAACTGGAAATTATTATTTCTAAGTGCTTCTTTTATACGCACGGACCAACCCATCTCACTGCCCATGGCACTTCGCGAATCACTACTTTTCTGGTAAAGATGCGTTTGATTTCTACCCAGGCGTTTAGAAATTTGGCAGGCAATATCGGCATTCACCATAACGTCTCCTGCGCTATCACCAGGCGAATCCATCATTGCCACACCAAGACTTGCATTAACGTGATATAACTTTTCTTCGAAACTCACCCGCAGATCAGCAATAGCCTGACGAATATCATTTGCAATTTTTACAGCCGTCGTTTTATCAATATTTTTTAACAAAACGCAAAATTCATCACCGCCTATGCGCGCGGCTATGTCATGGCGACGTAAATTTTTATTTATTACATGGCTTAAATCCACTAATAACTTATCACCTATATCATGTCCTGCTGTGTCATTAATGTATTTGAAACGATCTAAATCCAGGTACACTAAAGCACTTATAATACTTGTTCGTTTTACAGCATTGAGTTCACTTTCAAGTCGATTTTCAAAGAAACGGCGATTATATAATCCGGTCAAATGATCATGCGTTGCCTGCCAACGTAATTTTTCTTCCATCATTTTACGTTCTGAAATATCACGAAATGCAATTACAGAACCTTCACGTTTTTTATTAACGGTGAACGGATGTAACGTACAGTCTACAGGTATATTTTTTCCGCTTTGATGCTTGAATAATGTTTCCCAACCATTTAGTTTTTGGTTAGAATAATATGCCTGCTTCAGTAAATCTCGCCCTGTATGCTTCGCATCTGGATGAAAAATATAATCAGCACTTTTACCTAGCAGCGGTTTTACATCATGAAAACCCAGCAATGCCAACGCTGCTGGATTCACAAAGGTAATACGGCCTTCGATATCAACACCATAAACTCCCTCACCAACTGATTCTAAAATCGCCGCTAAATTTTCACGCTGACTTTCTATTGCACGCTGCACTTCAATAAAGCGCCGCATGCCCGACAGACGCGCCAGAAATAATTCTTCAGCTTCATTTTTAAACATACACTCTATCGCGCCAGCATGAAGACAGTCTCGTATTACAGCATCTAAATAGGTACCAGTAATAACCGCCGCACGAATTTCTTCTGTTTTCGGATTATCTCTAAGCTTTTGACACAAAACATAACCATTTTGCTCGGGCATAAAATAATCAATAATTGCAATATCAATTTTATTTTCGCAGGCAATTCGATAGGCTTCATTCACAGATGCGGCTGTTGTCACTTCATAATGATTTCGCTGCAACATATTTTTGTAGTAACTACGAATACTTTTAGAATCATCAACAAACAAAACACGCGTTGGCTTTCCATCTCGATAAACGTTCCTTTTTTCAATAATAGGTTCTGACGATTCAGGGCTAAGCATTTTTTCCAATGACATAACCACTTCGCGATAATTTTCCCACGGCACCAGAGCTGTTGCTTTACGTGTACTCATCCAGTTTAGCAACTCGACTTCGGCATCATTGGATAATAAAATGACAGGCACGTCACTGTGCGGCTCGCGATTTAGTATCGTTAAAAAATATCGACACTCGTCAAAATTTTCGTAGCTTGGCCAACCCACCACGATAGCATGTAACTGTTGCTTATTCGTTTTCAGAATATCCTTTGCAGATTCAAAACTATCCGCCACCACGACATCATAGCCCTGCTTTTGCATAGACTTGCCAAGCATATACCTAAGCGTTGCCGACTGCTCGACAAGAAGTACGTGTTGTGTGATGATGTTTTCAGACATGATGTTTAAATATGAAGTTCTCTAACGAATGTTTTCTACCATTTTTTTAATACTCATAAAATCTCTTACTGCCGTCTTCACAACCGCAGCATGATTTAAAATAAAAGCGAAAAATAAAAATGAAAAGTAAAAACAAAAAACCAGCAAATTGATTTCAGAAGCATATTTACTTCATTTTCTATACATATTTATAGCAACTACCCCCTAAATATCTACTATTCAACCAACTTCATAAAGCTATAGGCGTAAAAAAAGCCGGTATTAACCGGCTTTTTCAACTTTCTCTACAAATAGCTCACATGACGCAGCTATTTTGGAGTCGAGACTTTATTTAGTGTGCTGCACCACACTTACCTTCGCCACCACACTTGCCTTCTCCACACTTCGCGTCTTTGGCTTTATCGCCGCCGCATTTACCTTCACCACACTTCCCTTCCTTAGCTTTATCACCGCCGCATTTGCCTTCACCACACTTGGCTTCCTTAGCTTTATCGCCGCCACACTTGCCT
>CAZCOZ010000016.1:0-3896 GCA_964500555.1 uncultured Thiotrichaceae bacterium
GCAGCTGAAACCGATATCGTTCGTTATAACTTAAGCGTAACCAATACCGGTCCAGGTTCGTTATCAAATGTAATCATTGAAGATTTGCCAGTCAATATAAATGCCGTTAGTTTTTCGGTAACAAGTTCAACCACTTCTTCACATTCGGCAGGGCCAGGGCCCAATCACTATACGTTTAGTAATCTAGTTGCAGGTGAAACAGTTAGTCTGAATGCAACCAGTACAGTGAATGCTGCAGAGACATGTCCCATTATTCGTAACAGCGCTAATGTAACAGAAGGGGGCGGTGTGTTTAGTGACAGCTCAGTCGCGCCAAATATTGAATACGATTTTGAATTAACCAGTGGCAGCAGTTCTAATGTTATATCGCATGTAAGCGCAACAAGTTATTGTGAATTTTGTAATACGGGTGAAGTACATATCACTATTACCAATCCAACGACAGCAGCGATGACAAATATTGTGCTGCAGGAAAATTTGCAGGCTTTAGGATTAACGTATATAGGCGGTTCAACGATTTCTTCAGTTGACGGTGCGAGTGGAGACCCAGCTATAACGATGAGTGGGACGGTCTTAACCTGGACCTCCACACAAATTGCTGCGTTGGCAAATTTAGCTGCGGGTGATTCAGTCGAAATTACTTTTACGGTAAGCACTTATACTGAAGCATCCATAATTGCGGGTGCAAATAGAAATATTATTGCCAGTGCGACTTTTGATATGTCCTGTATTGCAGCATCACAAACTGTCGATACAGGTCAGTTTGAATTACCGATTCGTCAGCCTGAACCTAATGTTATTAAAGAGGGGCGTAATGTTGATGCTGGGCAAACAACATACACAGATCCAATTTATGGTAACCAAAATGACGATGTTATCTGGCGAGTGAATGTGCAAAATGCAGGTCGGGCGAATATGGAGGCACTGCGAATTAATGATTCTATTACAGGAAACTTTACTATAAGTTTTATCTGTCCTGATGAACCCAGTGCATTATCCACTGCTAATTCTAATGGTGCTACAGCCGGTGTAGATTGTATTGCGATGACCACACCGTTTGATGTGGATGACCCTTTCGGTAATCTTGTACCAAATGTAAATGATGATATAGCAGCAAGCAGTACAGATGGATTTGTTTATTATGTCGGCCGAGTTCTTGCCGATCATACTGACGAAACAAACAACGCCGATATTTCTTGGGGTTGTGAAACAACTTCACCTGCAGGTGGATTAATTACGGTGCCTGCGTCAAATGGTGGTTCACCACCTGCAGTTACTTTGAGTGATGCAGGTGATTTAAATACAAATGTGGATCCTGATGATTTAAACATTACCCAAAGTGTTACAGGTAGTAACACCAGTCAGCCGTTGGGTACAAAAGGAATAATGACCATTGCCCTAAATAACCAGACGGGTGGATCAATAAAAAACATAACTGTTGATGCGATTTTACCTGCAGGTTATGTTGTGGATAATTCATATGGGCCAGGGAATGGTACGGTGTTTGGCGGTGTCAATTATGGTCAGCCTAATCACACAGAAAGTCCTGCTTATGGTGCAAGCTACCCCGGCTTTATTGATACCTTTACACGTGATGATGCAGAGCTGGCAACGATTGATCCGTTGGACGATTTAAATCCTACATTCACTTTAACCAGTAGTACCACAGGTGAATTTCCAGCACGGCAAGTTAACATGTTACGCCATGGTGACGTGGTTACCATTACCTTTGGCATCATTATGGTAGACACGAACCTTTTTGATAAAGAAGTCGACCTTGATTTGCCCGAAGAAATTATTGGGGATAATACCGATCCCACTAACGCTTTAGCGTTAAGTAATAATGTGACAGTTAATTTTGATTCAGTTGATCCTGCGCCTCAGGCGCTGCAGGCGCAGACGCAAATCCGCACATTCAATTACAGTTCGAATCCAGAAGATCTCGATATCAATATTTCTGATTCATTATTTATTTTAACGAATGATGTTGGTGTACCATTAAATCTAAATGTTCTTTTAACAAACAATGGTGGACACGATGCAGATGACTACACAGCGTATGTATCATTTGGTCAGGCAATGACAGTGCAAACACCAGCACCAGGTTGTGTGGATATAGGCATTCCACCAATACCACATCCGCACTGGAATCAACCAAGCACTATACCGGCAACTGCGACCGTTTATGCCTGTGACAGAGGTGTACTTGCACCGGGTGCTACCGAAACATTTACATTTTCAGTAATAAAAAATACTGCGGGTGGCGTTGAAGATGATTTAACCTTTCGTGCAGATGTGGTGGGTGCAATAACACGTTTTGATGCAAGCTTATTAACTGACCCCGCGCCAGCAAGTGTGCCAAACACAACGCCTAATTTACAGTTAGCAAATAACTACACGCTTGATGGTATTCGTTCTCGTGTACTTGGTTTTAATTTAACAAAAAGCGTTTGGTACTGTACAGAAAGTGGAAGTGTAGAACCTGCACCATCCGTTTCGCCAGTACCACCACCTGCAACACCAGCAGATTTAGATACTTATATTGGTGAAGATTGTAACTACCATCTTGAGTCAGGCGGTTGGTTTGGTTTTGTTACACCAGGATACTCTTTAATTGCAGTTGAAGATGTTGTAGTGACTGACGATCTCCCAGATGGTCAGGGTTTTATTCCCTTCGATAATACAAAAGCATTTAATTTTGATAATACAGCAAATGTTTCTTTCGTAGGCATTGATGGCGGTGCAGGTACAACGCCACTAGACGAAGCTGATGTTAGTTGGCAATTTAATGCGGCTGGTTCAGGTATTACGGTTAAAGACGAATTTTTCCGTGTTGATTTAAAAACACGTTTTTTAAATGATCCTGTTGATTCGTCTGCGTTGCCTAACTTGCATGCAACGCAAATTAGAAATATTGCTAGAACATCATTTAATGCATTATTCCAGTCAGATCCAATTTCAGGTGTTGTACAACCGCCTTTGAATATTCCAGTAAGTGAACTGTTAGGTATTCCAGGTTATCCACTAGAAATAACTCGTCGTGTTGATATGACGGTAACCGAACCGAGTGTAACAATTACCAAAGAAGTCTGTAATGAAACGCTTAATGGTTCGGGTACTGGCTGTAGCGTTTTCGCAACATCAATTAATGATGGTGATACTAACGATTCCTATATTTACAAAATAACATTAGCTAATGAGGCCAGTAGTGCAGGCACGACGCGTGCGCCTGCATTTAATATTATTTCTACAGATACACTAGATTCAACCGACTTAATGTTGATTGCCAATTTTTCTACAGATGGTCTGGATAATGATGGCGATGGTTTTGTTGATGCGTTAGATTTAGATGGTGAAGGCGCGATTAGTGATAACGTAATAAGTAATGCAACACCTGCTGTTATAACGTTTGATAGCACACACAGTGCTCCATTATTGCGTGTTAATCCAGGTAGTAGTGTGACATTTTATTATCGTGTTGACCCTGATGATGCGATTTCACCATTGCAGACGATGACGAATGCAGTAAGTATGTCTTACGATACATTAGCTGAAGATTTTGGTAATCAAAATTTACCGCAGTTAAATAATGCATCAACCTCTCCAAATGATGCAGGTCGTGCTCGAATTTATACCACGACAACGGAGCAGGCAAATGTGCAAATGATCTCGTTAATTGCGCAACCAATAGTGATTACTGCGCTTTCAAACAGTGCATTAGGCAGTTCGCCACAGGTAGTTGTTCCGGGCGAAGAAATACGCTACCAATTAACTGCAGAATTACCCGTTGCAAATTTACGTAATTTTAAAATACGTAATGAATTGCCAGCAGGTATACGTTGTGTTGAGCAACCACCAGTTAATCTTACAACCGATGCAGCTTATATTGGTGCAGG
>CAZCOZ010000016.1:3996-29425 GCA_964500555.1 uncultured Thiotrichaceae bacterium
TGATGTCGCACTTGAGTTTGCACCTGTTAATGTAATTGTGCGCGAACCTTTAATTGTATTAACAAAATCATTCGTGCCAGTAAATAGTGACGCGGGTGATATTTTAACGGTAACAGTAACCGCAACAAATAATGGAACAGCGGCTGCTTATAACTTGCGCGTATTAGATGACTTGCTAGCAAGTGACCTAACGTATATCGCTGGCAGTGTAAGTGGCACAGACCCACCTGATAATGTCGATATTGTAACGTTCGGTGCTAACCAGCCTGTGTTTAGCTGGAATAACACTAATCCTGATTATGAAATTTTTCCTGCCGAAGTAAAAACTTTTACCTTCAATGTTCGTGTTGATACAACAGCACAGCCTCTCGAAATTTTAGATAACACCATCCAGACGAAATGGGATTCTTTACCTGGGAAAAATACAGCATTAAATTCTGGGGGTTCCCTTGATTCCATTATTGTGGGAGGTGCTGATGGTAGTGTGTTTGGCTTAGATGGTGGTGTATTGGGATTAAGAAATGGTGCATTACCTAATGTCGCTAATGCTATCAATGACTACGAAACCACAGCAACAGCTTTCACAACAGTATTGCCGTTGAATATGACGAAAACTAATTTAACAGCAAGTATTGTACCTGCAGTTGTACCAACAATTGGTGAGCATGAAAATTTTGAAATTGTTATTAACCTTCCTGAAGGCACTACCAATAATTTAATTATTACTGATGATTTTAATGCAAGTGGTCAAAGTTATGCCCTGGCTAGAAACGCTACCTTCGATGTTAGTTATACCTTCAATAATATTATTAGTATTAATGGTGTGGCGCCTGCCGAGTCTGCATTTACTGGCACAGGTCTGGCGACACTGCCTGTAGATAATGCAACAGGTGCTGTTGAATGGAATATTGGTACGGTTATTACGGACGAAGAAAATGATACCAGTGTTAATACGAAGAGCCCAAGTATTACAATAAATTATCGCGCGCGAATTAATAATGTTTTGACTATTAATGCCGGAGTTGATTTAAGTAACTCAGCAACGGTCAATTACAGTAATGGTGAAGTGCCCGCGACAACGGAAGTGTTGAATGCAAGCACTGCGCCGGTGACGGTTGTTGAACCCAATATTGATATATTGGATGTAAGTAAAATATTTGTTGCGAACTTGACTAGCCCCGGTATCGCGCCAGACAAAAACGATGTCCTGCAGTATCAAATTACTGTGACGAATAACGGTAGCATCACGGCATTTGATATCAATGTAACCGATATTCTACCGACTGAGTTAATTCTTGATGTGAGTGTTGCACCAACAGCATTGATTAATGGTGCGGCAGCTACAGGTTTTGTAGCCATTCCTTCTGGTTCACCAGTGGGGCCGTTAATATGGGGTCGCGGTAATGCAGATAATAGTTTAGATATTCCTGCTGGTCAGTCTTTGGTGCTCACCTATCAAACCATTGTGCAGACATTACTGCCAACCACTATTAATCTGACGAATACAATATTCATTGACTGGACATCACTTGATGGTGACAGTATTTATGAACGAACCGGTTTAGGTTGTCCTGCAATAACGGCGCCGAATGATTATTGTGTTGGCCCGGTTAATTCACAGGTTGCGGTAGTCGAACCCGAACTGACTTTAGAAAAACGTGGTCCTGCTGGCACAGTGCAATTTGGTGTTGGTATACCTTATACATTAGTGCTTGAAAATATTGGTAGCGGCGCAGCGTTTGGCGTATTGGCAATTGATAAATTACCCAACGTGGCAGATAACCCGCCGTTACTCGGTGGTAGCTGTGATGTTTCACCGGCTAATTTCGATGTGCGTATCACCAGTACGGCCGATGAATCAACAGTGCTTAGAGCATTAGTGATCAACACCGATTACACGATAACACATACCGCCGCACCGACCTGTGAGTTGGTGATTGAAACCTTAAGTGCAACATCAGCTATCGGTAACAGTGAAAAACTATTAATTTCGTATAACGCTTTTGTGGATAGCGGGACTGAAAGTGGTGCCTTACTAACCAATATTGCAGGTGTGACGCGTTGGTTCAGTCAGGACATTTCTGCAGGCAGTACAGGTGTTCAACAATTTAATCGAACCATTACCGATGGCACAACGAGTGTGGTTGATCATCAGGATGCGTTTACTGTTACTGCAGAAGCACCAACAGTCGAGTTACAAAAAACCGTCGTAAATGTAACTACGGGTGATGATCCTGGTATTAACGCTTCACCTGGTGATGTATTACGTTACAGCATAGTCGTGAGTGTTCCTGCTGCTAGTCCGCTTGATGCAAACAATGTCATTGTCACCGACGCCATTCCAGCGAATGCAACGTATGTTGCAGACAGCGTCACACTAAATGGTTTACCTGTAGGGCAACCCGATGCAGGCGTGTCACCATTGATTGCCGGTGTAGAAGTAAGCTCTTCAAGTTTAACGCCGCCATTACCATCAGCGGGAACAGGTGTTATTTTAATGGGTGAATCCGCAACGCTTACGTTTGATGTGGTGTTGAATTCTGTTATTGATAGTGGCACAGTAATAACTAATCAGGCAGCAGCGACGATCCCCGGTTCTGCTTCAGTTCTCAGTGATGATCCATTAGTTGCTGGTGCGTCTGATCCGACAAATACACTTATCACTTCAACACCTGTTTTTCAGGTACAAAAAACCTCTCAGGACATAAGCGGTGATCCTGCATTGTTGTTAGCAGGGGATACTTTACGTTACACCCTTACGGTTAAAAATATTGGTAATGAAAATGCAATTAATATGTCGCTTAGTGATGTGGTGCCAGCGAATACAAGTTACGTTGCAAATACAACAAATTTAAATGGTGTTTTAGTTGCTGATCCAACAGCAGGTATTTCTGCATTGGCTGCGGGCTTGATGATTAACGCACCAGAAAATATCACAGCCGGTGTTATGCGTGCGGACGTAAATACAGCAGCAAATAATGTAGCAACAATTACATTCGATGTGGTTGTTAATCCAGCAGCTGTTATTGGTACGGTTATTTCTAATCAGGGATTTATTAATGGTGCAGGTGTAGGTAGTGGTGTTATTCCACAACAACCTTCCGATGATCCTGGAACAGCAATCGTTAATGACCCGACTATTGATATTGTCGGTAACGTTCCATTATTTGATGTGCAGAAAACCGTTGCGATTGTAGTTGATGGTACAACAGCAGGTGTGGTTGATCCCGGTGATACATTACGTTACACCATAACCGCAACCAATCTAGGTGCAGTCCCGATTACGAATGTTGTGCTTACGGATGCTGTGCCAGTGAATACAACTTATGTAGCAGATACCGTTTTGCTAAATAGCTTATCCGTCGTGCAACCTGATGCAGGTGTTTCACCTTTAATCGTTGGTGTTGATATAAGCAGCAGTGATCTTACGCCAGCATTACCGTTAACCGGTGCGGGCATTTTATCACCGGGTGAAACTGCAACACTTACGTTCGATGTTGTTGTTAACGCCGGTACGCCTGCAGGTACGGTTATCAGCAATCAGGGTTTTGTTAGTAATAATGAATTACCCGTTGAACCAACGGATAGTGATGGTATTGATGCCAATGGCGATCAACCGACAACGGTTACGGTTGGTAGCGCACCATTAATTTCTATTACTAAACAGGTTTTAGTTGTTGGCGGTGGTACAGCATTAGCGGGCAGTGAGCTGGAATATATTGTGCGTGTGACTAACACAGGTATCGTTCCTGTTACCAATGTCATTATTACCGATGATCTTGATTTACCGGTTGCAGGTCAGATGACTTATGTTTCTGGTTCGGGATTAATGAATGGTTTGCCTACGGGTATTAGTTTTGCAGGCTCGATATTAACCGCGGATTATTCGACAACGTATGGAAATTTAGCAGCCAAAGCTGTGGTTGAATTACGTTTCCGAATACTGCTCGATGCGGGACTGAGTATTGGTGATAATGTAAGTAACACTGCGGATGTAAGCTGGAATATTCCACCAACAATTGCTTCAGCAACGGTTGAGATAAATATTGGTGGCACGCCGGGTTCAGTCAATCTAACGGGTGAAGTCTGGACGGATACCGATTTTAGTAATGACATAGGTGCAGGTGAAACATTACTGCAAGATTGGCGCGTTGAGCTTTATCAAAATAATGTATTGCTTGCGAATGCCTTGACCGATGCAAATGGTATTTTCAATTTTAGTGGTCTGCCACCCAATAATTCAGGCGGTGTTGCTTATGAAATTCGTTATTCAGCACCCGGCGCGATAGCGACAACAGCATCATTGGGAACAACTAATTCAGCCTTTACGAATGGGCCGCAACGCATAAGTGATATTTTTGCTGCCTCAGGAAATATTCTACTGGGTATGAATTTACCGATTCAGGCTAACGGTGTGGTTTATGACTCCGTATTGCGATCAGCAGTAGCGGGTGTTCAGTTAACAATGATTAATCAGACGAACAGTAATTTAGCTGTTCCTGGTACCTGTTTTGACGATAGCAAACAGCAAAATCAGGTAACACTTGCGGATGGATATTATAAATTCGATTTAAATTTCAGTGATCCGGTTAATTGTCCGCAGGCGCATGAATATGTTATTCAAATATTACCACCAGCGGCAGCTTATGTTGGCGCGACCTCTGTCATTATTCCGCCTGTTGAAGCAATTACTGGTATAGCGAAAAATGTACCGAGTTGTTTATCGGATGGTTCAGATAAAATACCTGCGACTGCATTGCATTGTGAAAATAGTGATAGTGCTGCGCAAGCACCTGCATCTGTTTCGCCACGTACACCAGAAACAGAATATTATCTTAAATTTATATTTGATAATGCCCTGTCGACTAATCAAATATATAACAACCATATTCCAGTTGATCCAAAACTGGATTCAGCATTGGCTATTTCTAAAGTCGCTGGCATACAAAATGTAACGCGCAGTCAATTAGTGCCGTATACCATTACCTTCAATAATACGCTGGGCGTTAATTTATTCGATTTAAGTATTATTGATAATTTTCCTGCAGGTTTTAAATATGTGACGGGTTCATCACGTATTGATGGTGAAGAAGTTGAACCCGTTATTAATGGTCGCAGGTTAATCTGGTCAAATTTAACAGCCGATGTAAATCAAAGTCGTGTGATTAAATTATTGTTGGTAGTGAGTTCAGGTGTGGGTGAAGGTGAATATGTTAATACTGCAAATGCAATTAATGCATTAACAGGCGAAGCTGCATCGGGCGTGGCTTCAGCAACAGTAAGAGTTATACCGGATACCACGTTCGACTGTACCGATATTATCGGCAAGGTTTACGACGATAAAAATAATAATGCATACCAGGACGAAGGCGAAGCAGGACTTGCAGGTGTTCAGGTCGTAACCGCACGTGGTTTACGTATAACCACAGATGAAAATGGACGCTTCCATGTTACCTGCGCCGTTGTGCCGAATGAAATTCGTGGTTCGAACTTCATTATGAAACTGGATGATCGTACTTTGCCTTCAGGTTATCGGATCACCACAGAGAATCCACGCGTACAACGTGCGACCCGCGGAAAGATGATGAAATTTAATTTCGGCGCAGCGATTCATCGTGTTGTGCGTCTGGATTTAGCCGGCGGAGTTTTTGAAAAAGGTACAAATGATCTGCGCCCACAATGGCGTTCACGTATTGATTTGTTAATGACAGAATTACAAAAAGACCCTTCTGTTCTACGTCTGGCTTACCTGGGTGAAAACGAAACAGAGTCAAAAGTGGATGATCGTCTTGCTGCAGTTGAAGAATTAATTGCTGAACGTTGGCAAGCGATAAACTGCTGCTACAAATTAACCATTGAAACAGAAGTGTTCTGGCGGAAAGGTAATCCATCAAGTCGGATGAGGTTTAAAGAATGAAAACCTTATCTAGATTAATCTATTTTTCTCGTTTTCATGCTTCTGCGTGGCAATGCATAAGATGCTTAAAAAATATATCTTTCGTAATATTACTATGCACAGTAACAACTGTTTCAGCAGAAGAATGGTATGACATTGATGGTAGAGCGAAAGGTGAAATAACACATGTACCAATACAATTAGAGAAATATCCTTTAGGTGGTAACACAGAACAATACATTCCACCCGATCAGGAGTTTACGATTTGGACACAGGACGAAACATTATTTAAACCGAAAGAAGAAGATACGGTAGAAATTAAAAAAGTTATCAATAAGAAAATTGAAACGTTTAAGCTAAAAAATGCTGTGCCTGCAATTGGGTTTAAATCAGGAAATATTGATATCCCCGATGATTATATTGAAAGGTTGCGTGATGTATTAAGTAAAATAAAAAATCGAAAGAATGTTCGCCTGCATTTTATTGGTCATAGTGACGCTGATAAGCTTAGTCCCGAATTGCGTACACAATATACTGACAATGTAGAGCTATCAAAATATCGTGCGCAGACTACAGCTGAATATTTTCAGCGAGAGCTGGATTTAGCGCCTGATAGCGTTTCGTTTGACGGTGTTGGTGATGCGCAACCAATAGCAAGTAATGATACTGAAGAAGGGAAGCGTCGAAATCGACGAGTCGATGTTCAGGTTTGGTATGACCAGATAACAGAAACAGCTATTGAAAAAGAAGTAATTGTTCCAGCGGAAAGATTAAATCGTCTGAAAGTTTGTCGACAGGAAACGGTTTGCAAATTAACCTACAAAGAAGGCGAAGCGCGTCGTGCGCGTTTACAGCATCTGGTTAAACCACTGCGAACAAAAGTCGGTCAGGCTGGTGTGCCTGATGTGTTTGTTCGTCAAATTAGTGAAGCATTAAAGAATTTAAGCGATAAACGAAATATTACAGTGCGTTTTGTTGGGCACAGCGATAACTTGCCGTTAAATGAAGCAGAAAAACGTATTTACGGAAAACATCTAAATTTATCAAAAGCACGAGCGCGTTATGTATCACTGGAAGTGCAGGACAGATTGTCGCTGACCAATAATGCAATTAGTAGCAGCGGGAAGGGTGCAAAACTTCCTGTGGCTTCAAACGGTACAGCAAAAGGTCGTTCGTTTAATCGCCGCGTAGAAGTGGAATTCTGGTATGACGATCCGTTTGATGAATTGACAGACGATCCGCAAACCTGTCCTGAATCAGCAAGTTCAGAAACAGTGACACGTATTTATGAACCGATTGATGGCCCCATTAAAGCCATACGATATAAAGACGGGAAGCCGGTTGTTCCTGCCGGTTATTCAAAACGATTATCACGTGTGCTAAAAAATATAGCAAGCAAAGCCAATGTACGTTTAAGTTTTATTGGTTATACAAACAATGAACGCATGGATCGTCGTGCGGCAATGGTTTATGGTGATGATATTGGTTTGTCAACTTCGCGTGCTCGACGTGCAATGGAGTTGGTGCAAAAAGAAATGGGTTTGACGGATGCTCAGGTTGAATTTGAAGGCCATGGTTATGTGCATTCGGAGGACGTTGTCAGCACAGGATTTATTCAATTTGATAGTTCTCGTGTTGAAGTAAAAATATTATACGACGAACTTGCCTTGCTGGATGAAAATGAAAACTTAACGGTTGAGCGAATCAATCGAGAATCTATTGCACATAATCCTTATGATCTAAATTTAATGCGCATTACCGTTGATGGTGAACCACTTTACGATCCTTATAAAAGTTCTGAAGATATTCAGCGTTGTACAGATGTTGCGTTAGAAGCAGCCGATATTCAGTTTAAGTTTAATAACCTGAAAACAAAACCAAGACTGAATATTACCGCATGGCCAAAAACCATTCGCTATAACGATAATAGCGAAACGCAAACGAAAGAAAATAAAGTCGAATTTAAAATGTACAACAACTACCGTGCATTTATTGATCGAGCAGAAGTTCGTATCTTCGAATACGAGCAATCAATTCAGTCTGAGCCGTTAGCCATTATACCGATAGGCGATAATAGTCAGGCAGAATGGTCAGCAGAGTTTGATGAGGTTGATGGTGTAGTCAAACGTTTAAGTTATTTATTACGCGTTTACGATGGTAATGGTGCTTTTGATGAAACCATTACCTTACCGTTGTGGGTGGTCAATGAATTGAATGAAAAGTCTAACGGCACAAGAACCATAACCAATAACATTATTGTTAATGAAGATGCTGATAATTTGGTCGATGATTTTAGTCTGGATGACGACAATAAAGATAACGATTCACATCTACAGTCAGGTTATGGTCGAAATCATCTGAAGACGCAACATATAGAAGTAGCAGGTGGTACGGTAACGATTAGTGGCAAGAGTATTCCGCCAGAACACAACGTTTGGCTTGCGGGTAATAAAATACCAGTGAATGATAAAGGTGAGTTTGTTAGTGATGAATTATTCCCACGAGGTTTGCATACCATTGAAGTAGCCGTGCTAGATGACGAAGGTAATGGCGAGTTGTTTTTACGTGATATGGGTTTTGCGAAAAACGACTGGTTCTATGTTGCTATCGGTGACATCACTGTAAGTATCGATGATACGTCAGGTCCTGCAAAATTAGTTACACAAAATGAAAATGAATTTAATGATGAAGTGAGTTTTACAGGGCGATTTGCGTACTATACCGAAGGGACGTTTTCTAATAACTGGCAGTTAACCAGCAGTGCCGATACGCAGGAAGCACCGTTTGATGAATTATTTAGCAACTTCCTGGAAAAAGATCCACGCTCGCTATTGAGACGACTTGATCCTGATTTGTTCTATCCAAGCTTTGGTGACGACTCTACTTTAGAAGAACGCGCACCCACTTCAGGGAAATTATATGTGCGCCTAAAACGCAATAATGACTATGGTATTTTAGGTAACTTCACCATCAGTTATCTTGATACAACGTTGGCGCATATTGATCGTGGCCTTTATGGTATTACAGGACATTATGAATCTGATAGCTACACCAGTTTTGGTGAGCAAAAATTATCGATTGATGGTTTCGCGGCAGAGCCAGGTACGATTGCAGGGCGTGATGAATTTAGAGGCACAGGTGGTTCACTTTATTTCTTGCGTCACCAGGATATATTAATTGGCTCAGACCGTGTCCGTATTGAAGTACGTGATAAAGATTCAGATATTGTTATCGCTGCGAAAAATCTCGTTCCAATTATTGATTACGATTTGGATTATATACAGGGTCGAATTTTATTAACACAACCGTTAGCCTCAATTGCCGAAGATAATTTATTAGTTTCAGATACGTCATTGAGTGGTAACCCTGTTTATCTGGTTTCACGTTATGAGTATTCGCCGGGCTTTACCGAAATTGACACTCTTGCAGTTGGTGGTCGTGCGCATTACTGGTTGAACGATAAAGTGAAAATGGGTGTGACCCTAAGTTCACAGGAAGAAGATCAAAATGACAGTGCCTTAAACGCAATCGATATAACCTTGCGCCAATCGTCTTCAACCTGGGTGCGTCTTGAAGCAGCGGCAAGTGAAGGTAGTGGTGCAGGTGCGCTTAATTCAAACGATGGTGGTTTTAGTTTCGATCAATTAGATGAAGGATTGTCTGAAGATGTAACAAGTAATGCGTATCGTGTTGAAGGTAGTGTAAAACTGGATGAAGTTATTGATGGGTCAAAAGGTAAAACTACTTTCTATTTGCAAAAACGTGAAGCAGGTTTCTCTGCGCCGGGACAATTAACCGCAACCGATCTATCGCAAATAGGCGCGCGTTATAACACAGCAATTAGCGACAAGGTTAATTTAGATATAAAACTCGATTCGCGCGATCAGGATAAAGCATTAAAAACAGAAACGGCAGATATCTCAGCATCATACCAGGCAACGAAAAACTGGCGTTTTAGTGGTGGTGCGCGTTCCGATAGTCGAGAAGATAATTCAACGGCGGTTGCTGCTACACAAAAGCAGGGCGATCGTGTCGATCTTGCTGCAGAAATTGCTTACGATCCAAAACAAAACTGGACGGCCTATGGTTTTGCCCAGGGTACAGCAGCGAGTACAGGTAATCGTGAAGATAATCATCGTCTCGGTTTAGGTGGTGCATTCCGCCCAACCGATCGACTAACACTTGATGGTGAATTATCAGGTGGCAGTTTGGGTACGGGTGTAAAAGCTGGGACGAATTATCTGGTTTCGGATCGCACAAATGTGTATACCTCATACACTTTTGAAAATGAGCGCAGTGATAATGGTGTTAGTTCCAATCGTGGTAACTGGAATACAGGAATACGTTCACGCTTTACCGACACTACCAGCATTTATGGTGAAGAACGTTATACCCACGGTGATGTGCCTACGGGGTTGACGCATGTTTTAGGTATTGATTACACACCAACTGAGCGGTGGAATGTAGGATTCAATATAGAAGCAGGTTTATTGGAAGATAAAAACACGGGTGCTGAAACCGAGCGTCAGGCTTTAGGATTAAACCTGGGTTATAACTATGGCGCGTTTGTTTATTCAGCAGCAGCAGAATATCGTGTTGATGAATCAGACAGTTCCGATGCCGCAAACGCGAATGTCGTCAGTTCGAAACGGACCACATGGCTGCTAAAAAATAATATTAAATATCAAATTAATCCAGATTGGCGTTTTATTGGTAAGGCGAATTTCTCTGACAGTAGTAGCTCACAAGGTGATTTGCAAAGCGGTAAATTTACCGAAGTTGTTATGGGCTATGGCTATCGCCCTGTTAAAAATGATCGATTAAATATATTAGCGAAATATACTTATTTCTATAATGTACCGTTTGGTGATTTAGCCAATACCGATCCGCTAACAGGTCAGGTAGTCGGCGCAAATTCTCCGATTGATTTTATACAGAAGAGCCATATCTTCTCACTCGATACGATTTATGATTTCACCAAACGCTTAAGTATCGGCGCGAAATACGCTTATCGTTTAGGTGAAGTCGCACAGGACAGAAGCAATCCTGATTTCTTCGAAAGCCGTGCCAGTCTTTATATTTTGCGAGCAGATTTTCACGTCAGTAATCGATGGGATGTTTTACTTGAAGGCCGTATGCTTGATCTACCTGATGCACAGGACACACGGTCAGGTGCGCTGTTAGGTATCTATCGCCATATCGGTAACAACTTAAAATTGGGTGTGGGCTATAACTTTACCGATTTTTCCGATGACCTGACAGATCTGGATTTTGATAGTCAGGGTTTGTTTATCAATCTTGTTGGTAAAATTTAGCACTAATCAATACATCAAAGAGTTAAACCGTGTCCAAACATACAATTAGTTTTATACTTTATCTAATATCCCTTTCTGTTTTACTGACTGCCTGTGGTGGTAATGAGTCAGGAAATAACGGCTCTACTCTGCCGACCCGGTTTGTTCTGATAGTCTTGATAATGGCGGTAATGGTTTAACAGATTTTCCGGATGACCCAGGTTGCACTTCATTAACGGATACAGATGAATTTAACACACCGAGTACAGGTAATGTTGTTACTAATTTCGCATCCAGTTTAATTTCCGATTTTTCGCAGGGCACTTTAATTAATTCAATCAGAAATTAATTCAACCAGGTTATTGTTAACCGATAATCAAAAAATGAAGCGATAACTCAGTTGCAGTGTATTTTCTTTTGTTACTGCTTGTAATCCCACTGCTATTCGGTTGGCACGGTCACTGTTGATGTGCATTGCTTCTACAAATAAACGCTGTGATTGGGTTATTTTTTGTGTATAGGCTAGTGTTACTCCCCAACCATCTTCATTATTATCGTCATCGATTCTGGTATCCAGATCATCAATACTGAAACGATCATAACGTATACTAAATCGGTGCTGCTTAATCGGTTTACTCAGCATCAGGTAGGTGGCCTGAAAATCAATATCAACAACTAGAGCGTTGTTCGGTGTACGCCCCATTATACTATTTCCAGTTAGTATCTGGCCAAACAACTCAATGCCATTAACAAACTCATAATGTCCACCCATAGAAATAAAAGTGGTGTGCCAGGCATACTGGTCACCATCGAAAGCGGTTTCATCTGCGCGATTATCGTAGAACATCATTTTTAACTGACCGACATCCAGGTGTTTCCAGTCAAGACCTGCGTAGTAACCTGTTCGTTGATCAATTTCGTGAAAAGGTTCTACCCAGCTTGCCTGTTCCTGTATTGAACCACCGTTTTCTATTGAAGGTAAAGGCGCGAGTGACAGACGATCAGATAATCCAGATTTGCGATCGTGTATTGCCCATCCGCGCCATGCTAATAAACTACCTGCAGGGTCATTTGCTCTGAACAGTGAACCGGTGAAAGAAAATTTCTCGTCATCTATTACATGCGTGGCAGTGACTTCAACGCCCAACGTTCTCAGTTCTTCACCCACCCAGCTATTGATTGCTGAAGATGAAATACTGTAGGGGCTGGTCCATGCCAGTTGATTATTTTCTAATGAAATGGGTGGGAAAAAAACACCGGCCCGCGCTTTAATTTTTGTTGCAGAAGTGGATACTGGGCGATAGCTTATAAAACTCTCGACTACATCAATACCCTGGGTTTGTTCAGAGTCTGCTTTTAAATGCAGTTTGCCTGCAGTTGACAGACTAAAACGTGAACGTATAACAGCCGATGCTTCAGCGAAGCGGAAGAGGGTACGTGCTTCGCCATTGCTGTCGCCCCCGTAACGAGCTTTACCTAAACCAGCATCAAGCCAGCCAATGTTGTCATCGGTTTTCACCAAACGTGCATCTAACAATGCATTGAACGTAAAGTCTGGCAACCCCGTTGCAAAAACACGCCCCTGTAAAACGACGAGCGCTAAACAACACATTGAGAAAAATAGTGGAGAACATTTTTTTCGCATTGCTGGTTTTAACTCCCCCAGGGTGAGGTGCTAATCCATGCTCCTAATTTTTCCACCGGTAAAGGCGGACTGAATAAGTAACCTTGTGCTAAATCACAACCCTGAGCTTTCAGCACGGCCAGACAACTTTCATCTTCTACACCTTCCGCGACAATGGTCATACCAAGATTATGTCCTAAATCTATTGCTGATTTCACAAGAATCTGGTCTTCCTTATTTTCAGCCAGTTCACGCACAAAAGAACGGTCTATTTTCAATTCTGTTACCGGTAGTTTTTTTAGATATTCCATTGATGAATAACCCGTACCAAAATCATCAATCGACAATCCCAGACCCATACCACTTAGCACCAGTAGCATATCCAGAGCACGTTCAGCATCATGCATGATGGCGCTCTCAGTTATTTCCAGTACTATCCATGCCGAACTTACTTCGTGCTGTTGTAATAAGCGGGCAATGATTATTGCTAAATCTTTATTTAATAAATCCTTTGCCGATAAATTAATTGCAACATTAATATTCAGCCCTGTCTTTCGCCATTCACCGCATTGGCGAATCGCATTATCTAGCACCCAGGAAGTCAATTTGCGGATATCGCCTGTCTGTTCAGCCAACGGAAGAAATAAATCCGGTGACATAAAACCTCTTTTTGGATGATTCCACCTAATCAGTGCTTCCACATGTGTCATCTTGCCTCTGGCTACATCAATCTGTGGCTGGTAATACAGTTCGAGTTCATTATTCTGCATGCCAGCGCGTAACTCGCCCATTAATGACAACTGATCGGCACTGTAAGGATCTTTGTCAGGATCATAAATGGCATAGTTGTACTCAGACTGCCTGGCGATGTACATCGCCGCATCAGCTCGTTGCATCAAACCTGGACCATCGGTGGCATGCACCGGATAACAGGCGATGCCGATAGATGCACTAATATCAATAGTGGCATCATCGATATTTATCGGTTGATCAAATATCTGTAGGATACGTTTTGCAATGGCAGGGCTAGCCACCTCAGTTGCATCATGCAGCAACAAACAAAAAACATCACTGTTAAGTCGTGCTGCAGTATCAGACTGTTTGATGGTATCACCGATGAGATTACCTACCTCTTTAATCAAGCGATCGCCGACATCATGCCCAAGTGTACAATTGATTTCGGTAAATCTCTTGATACCCACAAGTACCACTACAAAACGCCGTTGATGTTCACCCGTCTGGGTAATGGATTCCTCTAGCCATTTCTCAAACTGCATACGGTTGGGCAAACCAGTTAAGGTGTCATGCTTTGCCTGATAGGATATCTGGCTTTCACGTTCAGCAATATCCGTCATCATATGGTTAAAAGCATTAGCCAAACCGCCGATCTCATCAGTCGCCATTACGGTAACGGGTTCAAGATAATTTCCCTGTTGTATTCTGCGTGCAGCGTTCGCGAGTGTTCGCACCGGACGAGTAACACTACGTGCTATCAGAATTCCACCAAATACCGACAACAACAGACCAGCGGCCATCAATAACGTTAACCAAAACAATAAATGACGATAAGGACCAAGTGCTGTCTTCATAGAATATTGCAATACGGCAACAACATTTTGATTGGTAATATTAGACGTTAGTGTTTGTGACAAGGTCACGTATTCTTCATCATCGAACAGCATCTGACGTGTGTCATGTCCATTAGCTGTCGCATCCGATAACATAGCTGGTAAAAATTGTTGTTGGGCTGGTGACAAAGTCGACGCTTGGGTGTGCCATTGTCCAGTCGTTTGCTGAGAAGCAAAAGAGATATCCAAAGTTAGTGGCGAACGCGATTTCAAATCAATGGCGAGTTCATCATCTATTGTGAAACCAATTCCAACCCAGGCAATGGGCTCAGGTGCCAGTACGGGTACAATGACAAACTCATGAATATGGTCATCAATCATAACAATGGATGCGGCGACACCATGCTCTTCACCTGTCTCCAGCATCACCGGGTAAGGGAATGGCTCCGATATCGTTTCAGCCGTTTGGGTGTCAGTGATGATCATACTATCGAGCGCAATCAACATTACGCGATCAGCATTGATACGTGTCTTCAAATTCCCCAAAGCAGATAAAACTGTGGGCTGGTCATTAGATGCTATCGCTCGTTTAAAACCAAAATCAGCAGCTAATATTTGTGCTTCATCGGACAATATTTTAGAGTGTTCTTTGATACGTCGATCAAAAACTTTACTGGCATAGCGTAACTGATCGGTAATTTGGGAAACCACATTGCGCTGTGTGACTGTATAAACAGCAATGAAGGTAATCACTTGAACACTTGCTAGCAGTGCCATAAAAAAGACAACTAAGCGGGTCTGAAAGTTAACAACCATCAGTAGTCATCGCCGTAATCATCATCCGGTGGTGCGCGACGACGATCACGTTTCAGTAACAAATTAAATTCGATTTGTGTTGTTACATCATCAGTTAAAGTCACCGACTGTTCATGCCCATCGGTTTTTCCCTTCAAACGAGGGTGCCAAATTTGTGCACGGTATTGTCCTGCAGCGGCATCTTCAATATTAACTATGCCGATCTTGTTACTTTTTGCGAAATAGGGCGCATCTGTCACATAGATATAGGCGAGCATCCAGTCGTGAATATTGCAACCAAGCGGTACAACTCCCGATTGCTCGAATATTAGAGGATTAACGGGAGTACCTGCATATAAACTAATTTCAAAGCGTTTGGTTTTTGCAAAGGAATACACATGGTGTAAAAGATTGTCTTTATTTGGAAAACTTACTGATGTGCCTGTACGTACGGGCAAAACATATGGAATAAACTGCTTGCCTTTCTGCATCATAATAGCGGGCTGTGTAGCGGCAAACATAGCAGGGTCAAAAACATCAGTGGGGGTTAAAGAGAGTACTGCATTTTCAACTGGGCGACCATTAGCATCTCGCACAATGGCCGAAATATTGGCTGCATGGAGAGTCAGTGAAACTGAAAAGCAGGCAGTCACAGCGCATACACGCAGTATACGTAAGTAAAAAGTGTAGGTAATCATGGTCTAAGCCTCTGTATAGTTATAGCAGAGGTTCTTTATATTTAGGTAATAAGGAACTGACTTCTTATAGATGTATATAGTACAAAAAACCCGTGTTAGAGAGTAATTGTTTCTAAATATTAGAGATAATTACCCCTTTAATTTTTTAACTCTGACTCGGTTTTCTTAGACTGGTCAAAATTTAATTCCTTCGTCCCCTTTAATTAATCCCACAGATGAAGTACCGTCAGGTTTTAACAGCTAGAGTCAATAAAAAAATGCTTTATAAAATCGTTTGCCTGTATAAAACATACGGTTATTGACAACATGATTGGTATTATATATGATACCAACATGAGTTATTTGATAGTTATAGATACTTGTGTATTAATATCGGCTTTACGCTCAAGAAATGGGGCTTCATTTAAGCTACTATCGCTAATAAATAGTAAAAAATTCACATTCTTTTTATCTGTTCCGCTTGTCCTTGAGTACGAATCCGTCGCTAAACGAATGTCACGAAACTTGGGACTTACACACTCTGATATAGAAGATATTATTGATTATATATGTACGGTTGGTGAGCATAGAAAAGTACATTTTCTATGGAGGCCTAATTTAAAAGATCCAAGTGACGATTTTGTTCTAGAGTTAGCTGTAGAATCAGAGTGTAACTATATAGTGACTCATAACATTAAAGATTTTAAAGACATAAAGAAATTCAAATTAAAAGCTGTAACGCCACAAGAGCTTCTTCGTAAACTAGGAGAGATATCATGAGTACAATAAGTTTAAGACTACCTGATTCACTTCATGAAAGTGTCAGGGACTTAGCTAAAGAAGATAATATTTCAATTAATCAGTTTGTTGCTACCGCATTAGCTGAAAAAATGTCTGCTTTAACGACAGAAAAATATTTATCTGAGAGGGCTGCGAAAGGAAGCAAGAAAAAATTCAAAGCAGCCTTGTCTAAAGTTAAGGATGTTGAGCCTGATATTTTAGATAAGTTGTAATCAACATAGAAGGTTGTTGGCTAATGCGAATTAGTACGTTTTGTCACCGACCCTTTTTTTAAAGGACGTTGTAGTCATGATTAATGGAGTGTCAATCGAATGTAAAATTTTTTCCACTATTTGTAGGATTGATGATTTTTCTGATGAGTTAAAAAGCGAAATCAGAAATAGGCTAACCGCTATATGTCATGGTTCTGATTCAGTTATGGAAAAAACGTTTACGCTTCTTACAGAAATACGCTTAAGGAATTTAACAAGCGAATGCAGCGGACGTTATGCCTTCAAATAATTAAATTTAGGAGGGGAGACTATTTCATTGTGTCAAAATCATCAATCTAACCCTATTATAGTATCAGCTCAACCCGACACAAATTCATTTGTGTATACTAAAAACAAGGGGTAACATACACAAAATAACTTGTGTCGGATATAGCATACAAAAATGAGCATAGAATATAGGCAAGAATTTCCACCCCAAGCACTCAAATTGGAGTCAGTCGTAGCCCTAATCGGAAAGGCAAATGCTTGCCTATCTAGATATGACGGTCTATTAGAGAGCCTAGTTAATCCAGGAGTGCTGCTATCGCCTTTGGTGATGAAAGAGGCGGAATTATCCTCACGAATTGAAGGGACAATAGCTACAGCGAATGAAGTCTATCAACAGCAAGCAGGTGAGCAATTTGAACCTAAAAAAAGTGATGATATTAACGAAATTCTAAACTATAGAAGCACCCTTCGTACGGCTGGTCAGACACAAGCAGAAAATCCATTTACGCTCCATTTGCTTAGACAGATGCATCAAAATCTTATGCAAGGAGTACGTGGTGCTGATAAAAATCCTGGTAAATTTAGAGAAACTCAAAACTGGATAGGGCCCCGTGGTTGCACAAAAGAGCAGGCGACATATGTGCCACCTTCTCCTGTTGTCTTGCAAGAATTGCTAGAACAGTTTATAGAATTTATTAATAGTGATGACGCTTCTTTGGATCCCATTGTTCAGGCCGCCATTGTTCATGCGCAGTTTGAACTAATTCACCCTTTTGAGGACGGTAACGGACGAATAGGTCGAATTTTAATCCCGCTTTTTCTAGTAAAAAAAGGCAGTATAGTGAGTCCATCACTATATATAAGCAGCTATTTAGAAGCAAATCGTGAGATGTACTACCAATGTTTAGAAAATATTTCGGTAGAGGGAGACTGGTTAGGCTGGATAAAATTTTTTCTAACAGCCGTTGTTGATCAATCCGAAAGCAATCTAATACTCGTTAGAAAAATAAACGAATTGTATGACCGAAAAAAGAGAGAAATCTCTGATCTACTTCATTCGGACCAAGGGATATATATTTTAGACATATTATTTGATACGCCCATATTTCGAGCGAACGAACTACACAGGCGTTTAAATATTCAACGACAAAGAGCCGCTCAGTATATTCGAATACTAAAAGAAGCTGGCATAATTACTGAAATTCGACCCTCACGAGGCAGCAGACCAGCATTACTGTCTTTTGATGACCTATGGCATATAACTGATCGACAATAAATTGAATGTGTCGACATATTTACAGAGCCGCATAACAAGGCATTTAATTTGACCTTTTTATAAGTCGCTTGGCTTTGTATGAAAAAGTCAAATTAGCTTAAACGTTATGTGTGAAAAACGAAATAATAGAAATGGATAAATTTACTAGCATAGAGGTTAAAGAAGTATTCAATGCTTACCCAGATAATATCCGTGAAAAAATGATGTTTCTCCGTCAATTAGTACTAGACACAGTTAAAGAAATCGACAGCATTAAAAACATTGAAGAAACACTAAAGTGGGGTGAGCCTAGTTATCTAACAAAAAGTGGTAGCACCATTCGTTATGGATTGTAAAAAGTTAAAACTGAATCAATATGCTATGTACTTCCATTGCAAAACAAAGTTGGTTGATACATTTAAAGAGCTATATAAAGATAAATTCACTTTCGAAGGAAATAGGGCTATTGTATTTAATATTAACGATAAGGTATCAGTAAATGAGTTAAAGCACTGTATTTCTTTGTCGCTTACTTATCATAAAATTAAACATTTACCCTTGTTAGACGTATGATAAAAGTAGATAACAATGCGTATAAAAACGGCCGGTTAACTTAAACGTTAGCCATCAATTATAGAAACAAATAATTCTCGTTTGTCATCGATCCCTTTTTTGCCGATTATGTTGATGGCTATCATTATGTCGGTTCACCATGATAATGGTGCCATAGAAACAAGCTCCCCACCGTACGCCACGGTGCCCAATGTGCGATTATTTTTCTGGCTTCTTCTGGTGTAGGTTTAGTTTTAAGTCCCTTGAGTTTTTGCAGTGATACCAGCAAGGCCAAATCACCTGATGGAAAAATATCCTGACGCTGCAGTGAAGACATTAGATAAATTTCAGCACTCCATGGGCCAAAACCTTTTAGTGACACAATTTCTTTGATAGCAGATTCATCATCCATCCTTTCTAGTTTTTTAGGGCTAAATTCCCCTGAAATAATAGCTTGAGATAAGCCTTCAATATAACTAACTTTTTGTCGTGAAAGGCCTATGTTGCGTAATTCTCCATCGGCTAAGTCCAAAACAGTTTTGGCATTTAACGTTGGTAGCAATTCTCTGGCACGTCCCATAATTGCAGCTGCAGATTGAGTTGAGAGCTGTTGTGATACAACAATCGAAAAAAAAGTCTCAAAGCCAGGCGGGCGAAGTCGAGGTGGAGGATAGCCTAGTTGGTCTAAAGCTTTAGCAACATCTTTATCATTATTAGCTATTTCATCTAAGCCTTGTTTGATGATTTTTTTGTTCATTTCGTTTTGCCCCGCCATCAGGCACACTTAGTTAAGCGTGGTTTGATGGATATTACCACCGTTTAAAAAGTGAAGGATCCTGGTTAAATAAATAGAGCAAGATCTGGGTCGAGCTAACTATCCAAAGGTTTATTTTTCAAAACGATTGGAGAAAATTAAGCCAAATTAAATTGTATTTGAATGGCACTGCTTTTCAACTAAAAGTTTGGGAAGCTTTATAACTGAATGGTGAGTGGGAGTTTATCTTGTTAAGATGAATTTCTGGTTTTGATTGCCTTTGGTGATATGAAATGTATTTGGATATTGGTGTGCTAATCCGTAGAATAAACCATGCAATGTTGATGTATGAAAAAAATTATTTTAAATATTACTTGTGATAGTAAATGATGACTGAAAAAAGTGGTGGTTTCTTTAATCAAGTTAGACGGAATGCTGTCGCGTTGATAAGTTTAATAATTGCGGTTAGTAGCCTTAGTTACAACACCTGGCGCAATGAAAAAACCGAGGTCAATCGAAATCAACGTATTGCTTCTTTCGAAGTACTGCTTAAATTAAACGAGTTGCAACAAGTTATATTTCATAGTCATTATGATATGGATGTTTTAGATAAAGGTAATCCTCGGACAGGATGGAGTTATGTTTTAACTGTTCGTGACTTATCTAGAATATTGCATCCGCCATTACCTGCTTCTGCCGATGAATTACTTTCTGTCTGGAATAAAAACTGGGAAGGTTTAGGTAAGGAGCAAGCCAATGTCGATTTGATTATTAGTGAAATAGATAATGTGCGTAGTAAAACACTTTTATTACTTGAATCGTTAGAATGATGTTTTTGATTTCTATGCGGGGTGTGTTGGCATCAAGATGCTGTATAATTCGCATAACTTTTATTCCTGATTTAGCCCTTATTTAAATATCCGAGTACAAATACCGAGATTACTATGCCTTTAATCAAACCTTTTGCGGGATTACGTCCTGTTCCTGAACGTGCAGCTGAAGTGGTTGCGCCGCCTTATGATGTTTTAAATTCTGCTGAGGCGCGTGAACGTGCGGCGGACCGTCCCTGGAGTTTTCTGCATATTTCGAAAGCGGAAATTGATCTGCCTGAAGATATTGATCCTTATGATCCTGCGGTTTATGCCAAGTCGGCAGAAAATTTACAGAAGATGCTGGATGAGGGGATTTTGATTCGTGAGGATAAACCTTGCTACTACGCTTACCGTTTAATAATGGACGGGCATTCGCAGGTGGGTTTGGTTGCGGCTGCATCGGTAGCGGATTATGACACCAATCGAATTCGCAAGCATGAGTTTACCCGTCCGGCGAAAGAGAATGATCGCGTTCGGCAGATTGAAGCGTTAAACGCGCAGACGGGCCCGGTCTTACTTGCTTATAAATCAGAGGCGAATATGGACGCGATTCTTGAAGCGGTGACAAAACAAAACCCGTTGGTTGATGAAACGGCTGATGATGGTGTGCAGCATACGTTCTGGATTATTGATGATGACGCAACCATTGAAAAAATAAGTGCCGGTTTTGATGCAATGGACGCGATTTATATTGCGGATGGGCATCACCGTTCGGCTTCGGCATCGCGCGTAGCAAAAACACATAAAAATAAAACGAATGACGGTAACCAAAACAGCGATTATTTTTTATCCGTTATTTACCCGCATAACCAAATGAATATTTTTGATTATAATCGTGTGATTAAAGATTTAAACGGTTTAAGTAAAGATGAGTTGTTGGAAAAAATACGTGCATCGTTCACGGTGGTGAAAGAGCCTACCGCGGTGAAACCTGCTAAACCAACAGAGTTCGGTATGTATCTTGATGGTCAGTGGTATCGTTTAAATATTAATCCTGATCTTGTGCCTGATGATCCTGTTGAATCACTGGACGTGAGCTTACTGACAAATAATATTATCGCGCCTGCACTGGGTATTGCCGACCAACGCACTGATACGCGAATTGATTTTGTCGGCGGCATTCGTGGTTTGGGTGAGCTTGAAAAACGCGTAGATAGCGGCGAAATGGAAATTGCCTTTTCGTTCTATGCAACGAGTATGGAAGCACTTATGGCGGTGGCGGATGCAGGTGAAGTGATGCCACCAAAATCAACCTGGTTTGAGCCAAAGCTGGCAGATGGGTTGGTTTCGCATGTGCTTGATTAATTGTTTCGGGTAGATTTTCAGGTTGGGTTACGCTAACGCTAACCTAACCTGAAAAAAATTATTTATTTAATTTAACCCTTTTCCCAATCTCCAACGTTTACCAGTGTGAGACTAATAAAACGTTGGAGATTCCCATGTCTAAATCTAAATTTACATCCATATCTATGTCGCCATTACGCGTGGCGATTTCTGCTGTATTAACAAGTTCTATTTTGCTGGCGTGTACGCCTTCGCAAAAACATGCACAGGTACAGTATCCTGAAGTGCCGCATCAGGCAAAACCGCCTGTTTCGTTGATTGATGAGGTTGTTGTTAATAATTCGCCAGTAGAAACTCGATTTGAAAATGATGTAGCTAAGAAAGAAGTTAAGGCGAGTGGCCGGGAGCAGGAATTACTGGGTCGGCCAGTTCAATCATTACGATCAGCGGTTAAAAGCACATATGCTGCAGATCGTATGATGTCTGTTCAGCAAGGTGCTTTACCTCATTACAGTTATGTTCCACCACCTCCGCATTTAATTCGACCTGCAAGCGAACCCGTTGATCGAGAAAATTATAAACACTTTGATGATAATGATATAAAACTTGTTACCGAAGCACCCGTGTCGACTTTTAGTATTGATGTTGATACGGGTTCTTACAGCAACATTCGTCGAATGATTAACGCGGGTAATTTGCCACGTGAAGATGCTGTGCGTGTGGAAGAAATGATTAACTATTTTTCTTATGCGTATCCTGCGCCAAAAAATAATAATGTGCCTTTTAGCGTGAGTACCGAAATGGGTGTGACACCCTGGAATCCTGATTCACGTTTATTGCATATTGGTATTAAAGGCTATGATCTGGCAAAAAAAGAATTGCCTGCATCTAATCTGGTGTTTTTGATTGATGTTTCGGGTTCAATGAATTCGCCTAAAAAATTAGGACTGCTTAAATCAGCGCTGAAATTAATGAGTAAAAACATGCGCGCGCAGGATACGATTTCGATGGTGGTTTACGCCGGCGCAAGTGGTGTCGTGCTTGAACCGACTGCAGCGAATCAGTCGGTAAAAATTTCACGCGCGTTGGATTCGTTATCTGCGGGTGGTAGTACCAACGGTGCAGCAGGTATTCGCAGTGCCTATCAATTAGCCGAGCAGGCGTTTATTAAAGGCGGGATCAATCGTATTATTTTAGCCACTGATGGTGATTTTAATGTGGGTACGGTTAATTTTGAAGCCTTAAAAGATTTAGTCGAAGAAAAACGTAAAACCGGTGTTTCGTTAACCACTCTAGGTTTTGGTATGGGTAACTATAACGATCATTTAATGGAACAGTTGGCTGATGCGGGTAATGGTAATTACGCTTATATCGACACTTTAAATGAAGCGCAAAAAGTATTAGTGGACGAGATGAGTTCAACCTTAAATACTATTGCCAAAGATGTAAAAATTCAAATAGAGTTTAATCCCGAAGTGGTTGCTGAATATCGTTTAATTGGTTATGAAAATCGCGCGCTTAAACGTGAAGATTTTAATAACGATAAAATTGATGCGGGTGAAATTGGTGCAGGTCACACGGTTACGGCCTTGTATGAAATTACTTTAGTGGATAGCAAAAACAAAGCGATTGACCCATTACGTTACACTGCGCATAAAAAAACAAACACTTCAAAATCAAGAGTACCGCATTCGAGTGAGTTAGCGCATTTGCGGTTGCGTTATAAAGCGCCAGGTGGCATAAAAAGTAAATTGATCGAGCAGGTTATTTCGACTGCAGATATTAAAACGCAACTATCGAATATGAGTGATCGCTACCGATTTTCTGCGGCAGTGGCTAGCTTTGGTCAGTTATTGCGTGGTGGTAAATATACGCACGATTTTGATTTTGATGACGTACTGGCATTGGCAAGAAAATCACGAGGCGATGACGATTTTGGTTATCGTGGAGAATTTATTTCGCTGGTTAATTTAACTAGCTCCTTATCTTCAACGGCTTTGTTGTCGGCTAAAAGAAAGGAGACTCAGGCATCGAGATAAGAAATGCGTTAACGCGGCAGGTCTATTGTATTCAAGCTTGCCTCGTTAGCGCAATTGCGTAAGCTAGGCGAATGGAACATAAAACCTCGGATGAGGAATTGATGATGAGCTATGCAGCAGGTAATGCAGATGCGTTCGACACTTTATATCAACGTTATAAAGCACCGTTGTACGGTTTCGTCCTAAAACAAAGTGGCGAGCAGGTGGTGGACGAGCTGTATCAGGATATCTGGTTGAAAGTGATTAATGCGCGTCATAGTTATCAGGTTAAGGCCAGTTTCAAAACCTGGTTATACCATCTGGCACGTAATCGTATTATCGATCAATACCGAAAAAATACGATAAAGCCCGTCCATAATGATGAGGCTGAATTGGATAGTCTGGAAAATACGTCGGTTGCGCAACCTGAAAAACATCTGGACGTGCAAAATCAATATGATGTTTTACTTGCGGCGATTACTGCTTTGCCTCGTGAGCAAAAAGAAGTTTTTCTGTTACGTGAAGAAGCGGGATTAAGTGTTGAGCAAATCGCCGAGACCTGTGGCATAAATTTTGAAACAGCAAAAAGTCGCTTGCGTTATGCAATGAAAAAATTGCGTGAGGAACTCAATGTCGCAACTGATACAGCAGGCGGTACAGAAGCAGAGGGTGTGGGAATATGATCGACGACGAAAACATTTCCAAACTTTATCAGCGCGGTAAACAGCAAACGCCACCAGCACATCTGGATGATAGTATTCTTAATGCCGCGCGAGACGCAGTGGATGTATCAGATGATCAGACAGGTAATGTGACCCAAACAAAGGATACCGTGAAAAGTCCATTTTCTGGCGGCTGGCGAGCAACCGCTTCTATCGCTGCGGTATTGGTCATCACGGTCATTTTGGTGCCATTGATTAATCAGGAATCAGACACCTCTTCAGGCGAACCTGTTGTTACGTCGACAGAAAAATCATTGGCGGAGTCAGTTGGTATCTCGGATCGTGTCGATGATGTTGCTATGACAGATGGAAGTATAAGTGGTGGTGATTTTATGCGCGAAGAGTCAGCAATGGTGGGAGTATCTATGGCAAAAACGTCGTTAGCGTCCGAAAAATCGCTAGAGTCTAAAAATAGGAAAGCGATGTTATACAAAGCAAAATCAGCTAGAAAGCAAGAACGATCCGCAGGTGAGATTTTCGAAAGCGAAGCAGGGCCGCGCGATTCTGTGCAATCAGACTTTATGCGATCAGAGGCTATGCAGCAGGGAAGTAATAAAGAGATCGGTTATGGCATAGAAGCTGACAAAATACAGCCGAAAGAGTGGTTGGAGAAAATTAAACAATTGCTGGATGCCTCAAATTTTGAACAGGCGGAAACAGAAGTTGAAGAATTTCGTCGTTGTTATCCTGATGAGGTTATCGGGAAGTCGTTATTAAATCGATTGCCCGAGTGATAACAATGGATATTGTCTTATTCGGGTAAAAAGCCATCTTTAAAAGGTGGCTTTTTTTCTATAATCGCTTATTATTAACATATTCATTAATATTAATGTATATA
>CAZCOZ010000017.1:0-5421 GCA_964500555.1 uncultured Thiotrichaceae bacterium
TCGGCAAGACCGGCAGCAACAATATTCTTTGCTACATAGCGGCCAGCATAAGCAGCAGAGCGATCAACTTTTGATGGGTCTTTACCTGAAAATGCACCGCCACCGTGACGTGCCATACCGCCGTAAGTATCAACGATAATTTTACGACCAGTTAAACCGCAGTCGCCAACCGGTCCACCGATAACAAAAATGCCTGTTGGGTTGATGTGGAACTGTGTGTCTTTACTGATCCATTCTTTTGGTAGTTCATGAAGAATGATTTCTTCCATGACTGCTTCGCGTAAGGTTTTATTATCAACGTCAGGTGCGTGCTGTGTCGACAATACGACTGCATCAACCGCAACAGGCTTATCATTTTCATAGCGAAAGGTAACCTGACTTTTTGCATCTGGGCGTAACCAGGGGAGTGTGCCATTTTTGCGTAACTCAGCCTGACGTTTTACTAAGCGATGTGCGTAGGTAATGGGGGCTGGCATTAATACATCGGTTTCATTACTCGCGTAGCCAAACATCAAACCCTGATCGCCTGCGCCCTGTTCGTGATCAGAAGATTCGTCAACGCCAGCCGCAATATCAGCAGACTGTTTATCGATAGAGGTGATGATGGCGCAGGAGGCATAATCAAAACCCATATCAGAACTGTTATAGCCAATTTCTTTTACGGTGTTGCGAACCACATCTTGCATGTCGATCCATGCTTCAGTTGTGATTTCGCCAGAGATAACGACCATGCCGGTGTTAATCATGGTTTCACAGGCAACGCGTGCTTTGTTGTCCTGTTCGAAGATAGCATCAAGAATGGAGTCAGAAATTTGGTCGGCGACTTTGTCGGGGTGGCCTTCTGATACGGATTCGGATGTAAATAAATAGTTGCTCATAGTTTTACCTTGTTGGTTGTATTACGAGCGGGAGCGTCGCACCGCCATCCCTGGCTCCTTGCGACATACGGTCCATCCATGGACATAAAAAACCCGCTTAACTTATACAGTTAAAACGGGTTTTCGAGGTGTTTGGTTCGAAGCTCGCTTTAGCTGTATTTATATAGCGCTCGCAATCTGAGACAAATTAGCGCTGTTGGTCTGTATTATCGACTAAATATTTATAATGTCAATCGATTTTGGTATTGGGCTTATTGGTTGCGAGTGTAAGGAACTCTTTATTTTCATCTTCTGTGAGAGTTTCGCCAGAATCAACTTTATGAGTTAGGTATTCCATTCGATCATCATATTGCAGTCGCTGTAGAATATTGGCATATTCTTTTTCA
The DNA here is from genome assembly GCA_964500555.1 of uncultured Thiotrichaceae bacterium. GTDB lineage: Bacteria > Pseudomonadota > Gammaproteobacteria > SZUA-229 > SZUA-229. Next base: position 1,265 of record CAZCOZ010000017.1, read on the forward strand.
AGGTTATCTTTATTTTCAGTTTCTGGTGTTTGTAGAAACGCGAGTTTGCTCAATGCTTTTTCATATTCGCTGTCTCGAAAGCGTTCTAATAACGCAGCAGAAGATATTTTAAGGTTGGAATCAATAGCGATTTGTAGAGTGTGGAGTAATGGTAAGCCTTTGGTGAATGCACTTTTAAAACTTTCTGGTACTTTGTGTGTTGATCCGAGAGCTGGGTTTTGAATAAGTAAAGCGATAGCAAGGCGTGTTTTGTGATTTGATACTTGTTGTCCGCGCGAAAGTTGGCTTTGTGAGAACTGCTCACGTGAGTCAGGCGTCTCTTTTTTTATCTGCCTGTTCGTTCTGGTGTCACTAATCGATTCAATTCTAGATTCAAGATGTTGCTGGCTTAAACCGACGATTGAAGAAAGTTCTTCAATCAATAAATCTTTAAATATGCTGTTATGCATTTTTTTAATTAATGTATTTGCTTTACTGGCAAGCTGGGCTTTTCCTTCATTGGTTGATACGTCGCATTCATTTTTTAAATTTTCAAATAAAAAGTCAGAAAGTGTTGATGCGTTAATTATTCGATTTTCAAATGCCTCTTTACCTTCTTTTCTTATCATAGTGTCTGGATCTTCCTTGTCAGGAAGAAATAGAAACTTAGCCACCATGCCGTCACGAATGACCGACAGTGTGTTTTCTAATGCGCGCCATGCGGCTTTTTTTCCTGCGTTATCCCCGTCATAACAATAAATAATTTCGTGAGTTGCACGAAATGTTTTTTGTATTTGTTCAGTTGTGGTCGCAGTGCCTAATGAAGCAACAGCGTAATTGACACCATTTTGTGCAAGAGCGACAACATCCATATAACCTTCAACAATTAATATGCGTTCGATATTTCTTAAAGCCTGTTTCGTTTCATACAAGCCGTAAAGTTCCAGGCCTTTATGGAAAACGGTATTTTCAGGTGAGTTTAAATATTTTGGTTCGCCTTTATCGAGTATACGTCCACCAAAACCAATAATACGACCGCGCTGATCTGTAATGGGAAAAATAATCCGATCACGAAAGCGGTCGTAAGTTTTATTGTTATCATTGGTAACGATTAACCCTGTTTTAGTTAAAGCTTTTAAATTTCCGTTTGATGTACCTAGAGCGTCAGTTAAAAATTTCCAGCCGTCGGGTGCGTAACCTATTTTAAACTTTTTTGCTATTTCACCAGTAAGACCGCGTTGTTTTAGATAATCAACAGCGCGTTCAGATTTTTTTAGTTGCGCCTGGAAGAGTTCACTGGCCTTTTGTAAAATGTCGTAATAGGGTTGTTTGTCTTCCTGGTTTGTATTTCTGTGAGATCCCTGTTCGTATGGAATATCGAGGTGTTGATCTGCAGCCAAAGATTCTATTGCCTCAACGTAACTCAAATGTTCGTAATCCATTAAAAAGCCAATGGCATTACCTTTGGCGTGACAGCCAAAGCAGTAATAAAATTGCTTGGGTTCGCTAACGGTAAAGGAGGGAGTTTTTTCGTTATGAAAAGGGCAGCAGGCGGAAAATTCTTTTCCTTTGCGTTTTAAAGGTACGCGCGAGTTAATAACTTCGACGATATCCGTTCGCGTAATTAAATCATCAATAAAGTTTTGTGGGATTCGACCAGCCACTGTGTGTTACGGAATAAGGTTAACAAAAGATAATTGACGAGGATTAAATATTCTTTCATATTCAACAATGGCATAGCGGTCTGTCATGCCCGCAATATAATCAGATATGCCACGCGCAATTCCTTTGTCGCCATGTTTTTCTTTTAGTACGTTACAATGTTCTAATGCTTCGGTGGGTAATATTTTCAGGTCTTCGATGAAGGCGTTAAATAAAGCGTCAATCACATCAGCTGCTTTTTTTGTCATGCGATGTACGCGGTAATGCTGGTAAAGATTTTTCCGCAGAAATTGTTTTAATTCTAGTTTTTTCTCATTCATTTCTTTGCTAAAGGCCATTAAATATTGACCATGATTGCGTACATCGGCGATAGAGTCGAGTTTTGCATTAGAAATATTGGTGCGTGAGGTATCGATTAAATCAACAACCATTACATTAATCATGCGACGGATAATTTCATGGATGAGTTTTTTATCACCTAGTCCGGAGTATTGTTTGGTTACAATGTCATGTTGTGCTCTAAATAATTCGGTTTTTAATAAACTATCTAGAGTGATGAGTCCGTAGCGAATGCCATCATCAATGTCATGATTGTTGTATGCGGTTTCATCGGCAAAGTCGGTTAACTGTGCTTCGAGACTGGCCTGTGTTTTATTTAAAAAACGTTCGCCGATATCGCCAAGTTTTTTTGCATTGTGAAGTGAGCAATGTTTTAAAATACCTTCACGTGCTTCAAAAGTTAAGTTAAGCCCATCAAAATCTGCGTATTTTTGTTCAAGTTTATCAACCACGCGTAATGATTGAATATTGTGTTCAAAACCGCCAAAGTCTTTCATGCAATTATTTAACGCGGTTTGCCCAGCGTGGCCAAAAGGGGTGTGGCCAAGATCATGTGCGAGTGCGATGGCTTCGGTGAGGTCTTCATGCAAACCTAATTCACGTGCAATACTGCGTGCAATTTGAGCCACTTCTAAGGAGTGGGTTAAACGTGTACGAAATAAATCACCTTCATGATTCACAAACACCTGTGTTTTATATTCTAGCCTTCTAAATGCAGCGGAATGAATGATACGGTCACGGTCACGTTGATACTCATTACGGTAGGTTGGGTGAGTTTCTATATAACGACGACCAAATGATTCCTTATCGTTACATGCATAGGAAACGAGATGTCCACTGTAACTGTTATTGGTGTCAGTCATACTATATTAGTCATAATTATATATGGGGTTACGCTATTGAAAGTTTTATTGCTTTAGTTAAATCACTTAACTCATAATCACTGGTCATTAGCGACTCGCCAATGCCTTTCATTAATATTAAGCGCATGACACCATCGAGCACTTTTTTATCGACTGACATAAGCTCAAGAAATTGCTCGCTAGACATTGATGCCGGTGCTTTAGTCGGTAGTTTGGCCTGTTCGATTAAGGTAATGGCTTTTTCGGTTTCAGCATTGCTCATCCAGCCCATTTGGTTGGACATGATTGCTGCCATGCACATGCCTGCACCAACAGCTTCGCCGTGTAACCACTTACCATAACCCATGCCATTTTCAATCGCGTGGCCAAAGGTATGGCCGAGATTAAGTAGAGCGCGTTGACCATTTTCGCGTTCATCTGCAGCAACCACATCGGCTTTAGTTTGACAGGAAACTTCAATGGCATAACTGAGTGCGGTTTTATCACGCTTCAGTAATGCTGACATGTTTTGTTCTAACCAGGTGAAAAAATCAGCATTACAAATCAAACCGTATTTTATAATTTCAGCAATGCCTGCGCTTAATTCTCTTTCGGGTAAAGTGTCGAGTGTATCGGTATCTGCAATGACAGCACGTGGTTGATAGAAAGCACCAATCATGTTTTTACCCAGAGCATGATTGACGCCTGTTTTACCGCCAACAGATGAGTCTACCTGCGATAAAAGCGTGGTTGGGATCTGGATTAAATGTACGCCACGCTGGTAACTCGCTGCAGCAAATCCAGCCATATCGCCAACGACACCGCCGCCCAAAGCGATTATTGTTGTATTTCTATCAAAACGATTACGCAGCAGGCCGTCATATATATGATTGAGTACTTCTAAATTTTTGTATTTCTCACCATCGGGTAAAATGACAGAGGCTGTTTTTAGTCCGGATAGCATTGATTGTGTTTTTTTCAGGTACAACGGTGCGACGGTATCATTGCTGACAATAAGTGCGCTATTGCCGGGAATGTGCTTTTTGAGTAATTCAGCCTGACCGAGCAAGGCGCCACCAATGTAAATTGGATAGCTCCGTTCGCCGAGGTCAACGGTTAGAGTGGTCATCAGTTTTGTATGAGTTTATGAGTCTGGGTATCAATTATTTAATGTGCTTAATGATAGCCTGTATCACGTTGTGAATCGAGTTGTTTGCGGTATCAATAACATAGTCGGCGGTTTCTATGTACAGCGGATCGCGTTGTTCAAGCAAGCGTTTTAGAATGGTTTCGGGGGATTCGTCGGCATGTAAAAGTGGTCTATTTTTATCTTTG
>CAZCOZ010000017.1:5521-16510 GCA_964500555.1 uncultured Thiotrichaceae bacterium
GTTTTGCCAGTGCCCATTAAACCAATTAAGAAAATATTTTTTTGACTAGACATAAATTATAGGCATAAAAAAACGACCCTGCTTTCACCAAAAGCACAGGCCGCTTAGTATAGGACTATTTATTAAAAAGTTACATACAGTCAATATCTATATTATTGACATTTGTACCTGCTACATTTCCCATAGCAGATGCAGGTATTATGAAGTCACAGGTTAATCCCGCACTATTAGCAATGATGGATACGTCAAATGCCCCAAGGTCCACTACTAAGTTGACGAATGAATAAGAAATGCTTCCAGGGCCTCCATTAATAATAAGATTAATACCATCATTGTTATTTTGGAGAGTGATTGTTTCCCCAGCTGGAAGACCTGTTATATTGCCACCGATAGTAAATGGATTCGTCAAGCAGTCGATGTCTACATTGGTTACATTAGCAGAAACCGTTTCAGAGCCGTTTACTACGAAACATGTTTGACTAGGGTTAGAAGGGTGTGTCGATACAGTAACGTCATACGTTTGTCCATCATCTATCTCGGTAACAAATGTATAGTCGCCATTTGTTGTTATGTTTAGGTCATCACCTAGATTATTTTGTAATATAACCTGGTCGCCTGCTAACCCCGTTACAGTTCCGCCGATTGTCCTGCTTAATATTTCGTTTACGATAATATTCATGGACGTTCTGCTAAATATTGTGATGTCTTTTCTGTCTGCGCAAAGGCTAGTATGTGTGCAACCTGAGCCATTAAAGAAACCATCAGCAGCATCGTGAATTTCATTTTCACCTGATGGGTCATTTGTGCTTTTTACATCAATGATTAGATCACCTGTAGTAAATGTGCCGCTGCCATCAACATCGACGAATGGTTCTTCTAAATCATCAAAACCTGCGTCTCCATCATCAAATATACCGTTTCCGTTGGTGTCGGTGAATCCTTCTTCACCGCTTGTATAAGCCGTAATGGTTACAAACCCATCATCGCCAGGGCCGCCAGCCGTGGGGCGTTTAATTGCGGTCCATGTAACCTGACACTCACCATTGTTTGTAACACATGAAGGTTCAATTAAGCCGTATTCAGTAGCAAAGTTGATGGTATGTGCATCAGTCAACAGTTGATTATTCCGGTCTCCGATCGAAGCAGTAATTTCAACACTTGTTTTTGTGAACACGTTGGTAGTGTCATCGATAACGGCAGGGTTTACGTCTGCAGTTAATACAGAGAAGTTTTTCTGTGAAATGGTGCCAGAATTACTCTCATTTCCTTCACTTGATGTAAATGAGTCATTGTCACCACAACTGGATAAAAATAACGCACAGCTTGAAACGATTGTCAGTATTGTTATAAAACGCATATTCATGTTTGTTACTTCCTGCTTTACCTGTGTTCGGTAATTATCTAAAGTGAAAGTGAATCTTTAAGGATTTTTGGCGTAACGAAAATAAGTAACTCACGTTTTTCGTCGGCTTCTAGCGTATGTCTAAAGAAGTAGCCAATTAGTGGTAAATCCCCTAAGAAGGGTACTTTGTCTACTTCGTTACGTGTAATTTGTTCGTATATGCCACCTAATACAACTGTGTCACCGTTGTTCACCAATACCTGTGTTGTTACTTCGCGTGTGTCAATACTTGGGATACCTGCAAAGATGTCTCCGACAGTATCGTTATTGACAGCTAGATCCATAATTACGCGGTCATCTGGAGTGATTTGTGGTGTGACAACGATGCTCAATACTGCCTTTTTAAATTCGACTTGAGTGGCACCACTTGATGAAGCAGAAAGGTAGGGAATTTCTACACCTTGTTCGATGTGCGCTTCATGCCTATCTGCAGTTACAACGCGAGGGCTAGAGATAACCTCTCCCTTGTTCTCAGCCTGTAAGGCAGAAATTTCCAGATCGATAAGTGTGTTACCGCTTAGTACGGCAAAAGCTAGACTTCCTGCTGCAGCGCCATTGGTAGCCAAGTTAACGTTTAGTCGATCCGCGGCTGTTACTCCTGTTGGGATGCCAAAAGGCGTCGCTGAGCCATTGGTTGCCAGGTTATCAAGCGCACTAGACGTTATAGTATCAGCTCCTCTAAATGTACCTGTTGTAGCACCGAAACCATTTGAATTCGTTGCTGCTCGGGTAACACCAAAACGTGATCCAAGCTCTTTGGTAAAGTCGTCTGTCGCAATAACAATACGTGACGAAATCATTACCTGCCGAATTGGAACGTCGAGTATTTTGAGTGTACGTCGTATTTCGGAAATAACTTCTTCAGTGTCTTTTACGATGAGTGTATTTGTGCGTTCATCAATGATGACCGTGCCGCGAGAGCTAAGGATACCTGTGCTACCTCCGCCGCTAGCACCGTCTTCTTCATCGCCACCACCACTGGCATCACCTGAGAATAAAGCAGACAGCTCGCTAACTTTTGCGAAGTTTATGGTAAAAAAGGCACTTCTGATAGGAGCAAGTTCGTTAATCGACTGCCTGGCTTCCAGGTCAATTTTTTCCTGTGCCGCGATTTCTTCACTGGGCGCAATTAGCATAACTGTGCCTGATTCGCGTTTAGATAAACCTTTGGATTTTAGAATAATATCAAGTGCCTGATCCCATGGAACATTTTTCAGGCGTAAGGTTAAGTTACCATCAACTGAGTCACTGACAACAACATTCAAGCCAGTAAAGTCGGCGATTAGCTGGAGTACTGCACGAACAGGGATGTCCTGGAAGTTAAGTGATAAGCGTTCACCGGTGTAACCAAACTTATCTTTTTTGATATCCTCAAGTTCTTCCTTGCTGATTGGTTTGAACTCGATAGTGAATATGTTATTTGCCTGGTAAGCAACATGTTCGAAATTACCATCAATCGGTTCTATTTCAACACGGACGGTATCACCTTCTTCAAAGCTGCTAATGGATTTTACGGGTGTGGCGAAATCAAGCACATCCAGAGTTTGACGTAATTCATTTGGCAGTTTTATGCCAAGAAATTTAACCACGACTTTACCAAACTCTTCATTGATGTCCGTTGGAATATTGGATTCACTTAGTTTGATAACCACGCGGCCTTCACCTTGTTCACCGCGCCTAAAGTCAATGTTTTCGATACCACGAGGTCGGTCTACGAATCTTGGCGCACCACTGGGCGTTGCACCGACGGAAGGATTGCTGGCCGCAAAAGCTACGCCAGTTGATTCGCTATCAAGCGTGATTAAGACATTTCTTCCCTGGGTAGTGACCTGGTAAGGAACCACTTCAGTTAAATTTAAAATAACACGTGTTTTTGTTTTAGTTGCAATAGTAGTAATCGATTGTGCAATACCTACACCAATAGATTGCGCGCGTTTCGGTAAACTGCTGCCCGTATTGGTAAAATCGAAGGCGATACGCGCAGGATTATCAATAGTAAAGCTTAATGGTGTAACGGCTTGCTGGCTCAGCCTTAAACTGATTTGTAAGCGGTTTCCCGGCAGGGTTGCATAATCGACAGCTTCAATAACATTGCCAGACAGACTCGCTTTGGCCAGAGTGAATACACTTAACAGGCAGAGTAGCGATGCTGTTTGTGCAATAAATTTAGTTAGGGTAGAAACACTCATACGATGTCCATTTGATTGTTTAATTATTATTTTGTGTAACATATTATTCTCCGCGCCACGATTCGCCGCTAGTAACCGTCATTAGTTTCCGCCAATCGCGATTGATGCATCGCGCTCTATATATCCACCAATACCATCAGAAATGATTTCAACAAGAGAAACATCGGATTCAGTGATTTTGGTGATCTTACCTTCGTTCTGTCCCATGTATTTACCAACCTGAACACGGTGAACAATGTTTTGTGGGTCTTTTATTAATCCCCATAAATTATTATTTTGTTCAAGTATGCCCACCATGCTGAGTGTGTCGAGTGGGAAAACTTCGAGCGCCTCTCTTGGTCGTGTTGAATCAGGATTGAGCAGGCTTGTTTTAGTGCCTGAATCTTCTTCTAAATCGACGGTTGCTACAAATGGGTCACGTAATTCAGCTGCAGAGTAGCTAAAACTCTCATAGGGTATAAATTGCGGAATGGGTTTAACACTGCCGACATGTGCCGATTTAGTTTGCGCAATAAATGCCTGTAAATCAGACGTATCCTGGCTACACGCCGTGATAGCTGCCAGACTAAAGCACATGAGTATAGGGCGGCTTAAACGTCTTCTTAGATTATTCATTGAGCTGCCTCCTCTTCTGCAGTTTCATCCAGATACTGATACGTAATAGCAGTTAATTCCATGTTTAGCTTTATGCCGCCTTTAGGATCGACAGGCGCTATAGTAATATCTTGAACCGTTACAATGCGGGGCAGGGCTGCTACGCCGCTAATGAATTCAGCAAATTCGTGGTAGTTGCCTGTTACTTTTAATTTAATTGGGTATTCCGAGTAAAACTCTTTTGGGACTAAGCCCTCAGGTTTGAAAAAGTCAATTTCCAGCCCTGCTGAAATGCCTGTTTGCGAAATATCGGTTAACAGCGTCTCAATTTCTGTCTGGTTGGGTAACTGTCGTAATAGTGTGCCAAATGAGGTGCGCATTTCATCCAGTTGCAGTTTATAGGCCTCCAGATTAGCGGCTTTGGCCTGTTTGGTAGAAAAAACGGCACGTAAGGTCTGTTCTTCGGCCTCTATTTTTGCCAATGCCTCTTTTTGTTTGGTTGTATCCAGGAAATAACCAGCAACGGCTAAGGCGACACATAAAATAACAATGAGTCCTATTTTTACCGGTAATGGCGCACTACCGATTTTTTTAATATCCTCGATATCTAAATTGCTTAGATCTATTTCTGAGAGATTCATTAGCTTTCCTCTCCTTCGCCTTTTTTACTCTGCTCTTTAGGCAGTGATTGCGACGTAATTAGAGAAAAACTACTGCTTCGCAAAGTCCCTTTTTTAGTTTCAATGACTTTAAGCTTAGGCGTTGCCATCCAGTCGGAGGCATCAATGTTTCTCATGTAAGCGGATACGCGACCATTTGATTCAGCGATACCTTCTATAGTGAGTTGCTCGCCACTTTGACTGATTTTTGTTAAAAAGATACCTTCAGGAACTGTGCGCACGAAATCATCAAAAAGACGCACGATTTGTGGGCGTTTCTGTTGTAACGATTGAATAACGTCCATGCGTGCAAGTAGTTGCTCTTTGGTTTCTTCGAGTGAGGCGATTTGCTCCAGTGATGCATCTAACAGGACGATTTCATCCTGTAATATTTTATTGCGCATATTTTGATGATTAATCTGATTATCGAACGAGGTATGAACCAAAAATACACCAGCCGCAGTTAAAAGCAGGGAAAGTACTGCAATAGTAGCAAATTGGCGGGTTTGCTCCTGGCGTTCTTCTTCGCGCCAGGGGAGTAAGTTAATTTGTGACATTAATCAAAACTCCTCATTGCTAAACCACACGCAATCATTAATGAAGGTGCATCGTTACTCAAGGCCTGTGGGTTGACCCTGGGCCCGAGTGACATTTCTGCAAATGGGTTGGCAATGACTGTTTGCGTATCGAGTTGTGACTCAACTAATTCGTCAATACCGGGTATTGAGGCACAACCACCGGCAAGTACGATTAAGTCCACTGCATTATGTTGTCCTGATGTGTAAAAAAACTGCAGGAAACGACCCACTTGCTGCGCAATGGTTTCTTTGAACGGTTCAAGAACCTCAGGAATGTAGTTATCCGGCAAACCACCTTCCTTTTTCAGCCGTCCAGCTTCGTCATAAGCCAGGCCATAACGACGCATAATCTCTTCAGTTAGTTGTTTACCACCGAAACTTTGTTCGCGAGTATATATAAGGTGATCGTTTTCAACCACATTAAGGCTGGTCATGGTCGCGCCAATATCAATTAGTGCGATCAGTTTGTCTTCACTACCGCCTTCCATTTGATGTGCAATAAGCTGTGCAGAATGCTCGATTGTATAAGCCTCTACATCAACGATTTTAGGTATTAAGCCGCCTAAGGTTAAGGCAGCTGAACGTAACTCGATATTTTCACTGCGTGAGGCAGCAAGTAATACATCTATGGTTTCAGGGTTGTTTTCGCTTACGCCGAGAACCTCGAAATCTAAATTAATTTCTTCAAGTGGGTATGGGATGTATTGGTCCGCTTCCATTTCGATCTGTGCTTCTAACTCTTCATCACTCAAACCAACGGGCATAGTGATGATTTTGGTAATAACGGCAGAACCTGAGACGGCAACAGCGGCATTTTTAGTCTTGGTACCAGAGCGTTTCACCGCTTTTTGAATGGTATTGCCAACGGCTTCAACATCCTGAATGCTTTTATCTGCCACAGCATTGTCTGGCAGTGGTTCAATTGCCAGGCTTTGGACTCGATATTTTGCACCATCCTTCGTTAGTTCGAGTAGTTTTACTGACGTCGAGCTAATGTCCAGACCTAAAATGGCTGGTTTTTTGCGGCTTAACAGACCCACGCTGTTCCCCTTATCTATATATTTTAAAGCTAGTTATAGAAGATATTATAATTTTTGCATTAAATCTTAGCGGTAAGTGCAGAAAAATACTAGCCGACGGTGAAGCGATGTCGAATAATTACTCTTAAAGCTTTATACTTTGCCGCCTAACTAATCTTGATCCATAGCATCGAGTTAAAACTTCAACTCAAAACCTCAACCCAGGGAAGTCAAAAAGTGCGTTTAACAAATATTGCAAAATTATTCTTTATTGTCATTTTTGTGATGACTTTGTTGGCTTCTGCTGTTGCGGTTGCTGGTTATTTCTACCTTAATCCGAAGCTACCCTCTATTGAGGGGTTAAGTGCAGTGCAACTTCAAGTCCCACTCCGTATTTATAGCAGTGATAATGCATTAATGGGGGAATTTGGTGAGAAAAGACGCACGCCTAAAAAACTCGATGAAATTCCTGAAAAAATGAAAAATGCTTTTTTATCTGCGGAAGATGATCGTTTTTTTGAACATCCAGGTGTAGATTACCAGGGGATTTTGCGCGCAGTTGTTAATTTGGTGTTAACAGGGCAGCGCGGACAAGGTGGAAGTACAATCACCATGCAGTTGGCACGTAACTTTTATTTAAGCAGCGAAAAAACCTATCTACGTAAATTAAACGAAATTTTACTGGCTCTTAAAATAGAAAAAGAGCTGAGTAAAGAGAAAATTCTTGAGCTGTATTTGAATAAAATTTATCTGGGTAATCGTTCTTATGGTGTGGCAGCGGCATCGCAGATTTATTACGGTAAACAACTGGAAGATTTAACGCTAGCGCAAACAGCAATGATTGCAGGATTGCCAAAAGCGCCCTCGACTTATAACCCCGTCGTTAATCCAGAACGCGCAACGATACGTCGAAATTATGTCCTGGGCCGTATGTTGAAGCTTGATTACATAACAACTGAGCAGTATGAAGATATGCGCAATCAGCCAGTGACTGCAGAACGGCATCACAGTGCATTAGATCTGTATGCGCCGTATGTCAGCGAGATGGCGCGCGCTAAAATAATCAAACAGTTTGGTGATGAGTCTTATGTGCGTGGTTTAAAAGTGTATACCACAGTTAAAAAACGCTTACAGAAAGCGGCTAATGACAGTATCTGGAATGGTCTGGTGGCTTACGATAAACGCCATGGTTATCGCGGTGTAATTCGGCATGTGGATTTGAGTCAGTTTAGTGAGTTTGTAGAAACTGGAAAAGAAGCTGAATCTGTTAAGAAAATAACTGACGAAAAAATAATGGATGAAGCAATAATAGATGGAACAATAAATAAAGCAGTAGATGACAGTAAGCCGAGTTTGCTTTCTATACTGGAAAAAGATAACGATTATGGACGTTTCATGCCGGCACTTATCTTATCGGTCAAAGAGGGTGTCTCGGCAAATGCTTCAGGTGATGCTCCAGGTGGTAAAAGCAGGCGTTCCGCTATCGCTTTATTAAAAGACGGTAATAAAGTGCGAATTCCCTGGTCTGGTATTGAATGGGCGCGTGCTTATGTCAGTGTTAACAGGCTGGGTAAAAAGTTAAAAACGATTGCCGACGTGTTGCAAGAAGGCGACGTAGTCTGGTTAGCAAATGATGCTGTAAACGGCTGGAGTTTAGCTCAAATACCTGACGTGCAGGGTGCGTTAGTTTCGCTTGATCCCAACACGGGTGCTATACAGGCGCTGACAGGTGGGTTTAACTTTTCGCACAGCAAATTTAATCGTGTGGTGCAGGCTCGTCGGCAGGCAGGCTCTGGATTTAAACCTATTGTTTATTCGGCAGCACTCGACAAGCAATATACACCAGCGAGTCTAATTAATGATGCCCCTGTTGTGTTTGAAGACAGGGAATTAGAAGCAACGTGGCGGCCAGAAAATTATAGCGGAAAATTTTTTGGTCCGACGCGTTTGCGGATGGGTTTGTATAAATCCAGAAATCTTATCTCGGTTCGTTTATTACGCTCAATTGGTATCAAGCATGTAACAAAATTTTCCGAAAACTTTGGTTTAGTCGCGGACGAGTTACCAAAAGATTTATCCCTTGCTTTAGGCAGCGCGGAACTCAGTCCGCTACAAATGTCTCGCGTATTTTCAGTTTTTGCTAATGGTGGCTATTTAATTGAGCCATATTTGATACAGCGTATAGAGGATTCTGATGGTACGGTTTTATTTGAAGCCGAACCAGCCGTTGTCTGTCCGTCCTGTTTTCTTGTTGAAAGAGAGAGCTCAAATGAGGATGAATCATTAGGCACTTTACCCAAACAGGCCGAGCAAACTCTGGAACCGCGTCTGGCTTTTCAAATGAATTCTATTTTGCAGGATGTCGTGTTACGTGGCACAGCGCGACGTGCGTTAAAGTTGAACCGAAACGACCTGGCAGGAAAAACCGGGACAACCAATGATCAGCATGATGCCTGGTTTAATGGTTATACCCCTGATTTAGTTACCACTACATGGGTGGGGTTTGATCAACACAAACCATTGGGCAGTCGGGAAACAGCCGCGCAGGCTTCGTTACCTATCTGGATTGACTATATGAAAGTGGCGTTGGCTGGAAAGCCTGAACGGCAGTTAGAACGTCCTGATGGTTTGGTGACAATGAAAGTCGATGCCGCAACAGGCGAAGCCACGTCGCGTTCAGATATCGAAACGGTGTTTGAGATTTTTAGATCAGAAAATGCGCCTGTGCTTGATGAATCTTACGTGGAAGATGGGTTGTCGAATGATGGTGATGCGACGGCAATACCAGAACAGTTGTTTTGATGTTGTAAAAAGTAGTGGTTTTGGTTAGCGCGGTAGGTGTAGCAATTACTCGTGGTACTGCGCACTAACTTCATGTACAGCATCAACCAGCGCACCAACATTTTCGGGTGTGATATTAGGGGTAATGCCGTGGCCGAGGTTAAACACATGGCCATTGCCGTGACCAAATTCAGCCAGTATTCGACTGGCTTCCTGTTTAATCACCTCAGGATTAGTCGCCATAATGGCGGGATCCATATTCCCCTGTAGCGCAACCTTATCACCAACCAGTTGACGTGCTTTATGAATATCAACCGACCAGTCTAAGCCCATTGCATCGCAACCGGTATTGGCAATATCCTGCAACCACATACCACCGCCTTTGGTGAATAAAACCACGGGAATTTTTTCACCGTCTTTTTCGCGAATCAATTGATCAACAATTTGTTGCATATACGCTAATGAAAAATCTTTGTAATGCGGTGTGGTTAACGCGCCGCCCCAGCTATCAAAAACCATCACGGCCTGTGCGCCCGCTTCAATTTGTGCATTAAGGTAAGTCGCTACAGAATCAGCAAGTTTGCTCATTAGTAAGTGTGCTGATGTTGGGTCTTCAAACAACAATGCTTTGATTTTAGAAAAGGTTTTACTGCTACCGCCTTCAACCATATAAGTAGCAAGTGTCCAGGGGCTGCCAGCAAAACCAATAAGTGGCACGTCGCCGTTAAGCTCTTTTCGTATTAATGAAACAGCATCGGTGACGTAGCGTAATTTATCTGCAGGATCAGGGATGATTAAATTTTTTACATCACTGGCCGAGTCGATGGTTGTTTTAAATTTAGGGCCTTCGCCTTCTGAAAAGTACAAGCCCAAACCCATAGCATCGGGAATAGTAAGAATATCGGAAAATAAAATCGCAGCGTCAAGATCAAAACGACGTAGCGGTTGTAATGTGACTTCGCAAGCCAGTTCAGGCGTGCTACATAAAGTCATAAAGTCGCCCGCTTTAGCGCGTAGTTCTCGGTATTCGGGAAGATAACGACCAGCCTGTCGCATAATCCAGACGGGTGTGCGATCAACGGGTTGGCGCAATAAAGCTTTAATTAAGCGGTCGTTTTTGAGTGTGTTCATGTTTAAACCCGATCGTCTTGAATTAACGCAATGCGGTGAAAAGTATGTGTGCGGGATTTATTAACTTGAGCTTAAAATAGATTTTATTCGGCCGCTGATTTCGCCCATGTCTGCACGGCCAATAATTTGTGGTTTGACTAACCCCATCACTTTACCCATGTCTTTAATTGAGCTGGCGTTGGTTTGTGCAATCGCCTTATTGACGATTTCATCAACCTCTTCTTCGCTTAGAGCCTGCGGCAGGTATTCCTGAATAATATCGATTTCAAAACTTTCCTGCTTGATTAAATCGTCACGACCTGCAGTTTTGAATTGTGAAATAGATTCGCGGCGTTGTTTCACCATCTTGTCGAGAATAGCGATGATGCGGGCATCATCCAGTTCGATGCGCTCATCGACTTCTATTTGCTTGATTGCTGCAGTGATTAATCGAATGACAGCAAGGCGGGGTTTCTCACCCGACTTCATAGCGCTGATGGCAGCGTCTTGAATCTGTTTTTTTAAATCGCTCATTTTGCCTGTGGTGTATCTAAGTTCATTTAATTTAGTCGCGTATTTAATTATTACGAAGAACTCGAATCATATAATGATTTGAGCTTCTTGGAAATAGCTAAATGAAGCGTGCTAAATGAAGCG
>CAZCOZ010000017.1:16610-21810 GCA_964500555.1 uncultured Thiotrichaceae bacterium
GCTAAATGAAGCGTGCTAAATGAAGCGAATAAATTAAGCAGCTGAATGCAAGCTGCGAAGGCGAAATAACTTAACGGCGACGCTGGTGAGGAGACCGAGCGAACTTGTTGCGTTCTTTGGATAGCTTTTTAAGGTGACGCTTAACAGCCGCGGCCGCTTTGCGTTTGCGTTCTGTTGTGGGTTTCTCGTAAGCTTCGCGTTTGCGAATTTCAGTTAAAACACCAGCTTTTTCACATGAACGTTTGAAGCGACGTAAAGCAACATCAAAGGGCTCGTTTTCTTTAACTCGTATAGCAGGCATGTTCTTCTCTGGTTGTAATCAATAAAGTTGTAATCTATAAAAAACCGCAAAAGTATGCGGTGAAACCACGTATTATATCGCATTATTGACCGGTTCGAAAAGCCCGATTTGGTTTTTTATTAAATTATTAAGAAAAAGAGGGTGTTTTAAACAGTATTGTTGAGAAAGTAATGATAGTTCTAGGTATTGAAAGCTCCTGTGATGAAACAGGTATAGCGCTATTTGATAGCGAAAAAGGTTTGTTAGCGCATGCCTTGCATAGTCAAATTGAGTTGCATGCAGAATACGGTGGTGTGGTGCCAGAACTGGCTTCACGTGACCATATTCGTTATTTGCTGCCTTTAATAGAGAAAGTATTGACTGATGCCGGTATCGGTAAACTGGATATTGATGGCATTGCGTACACTGCGGGTCCGGGATTGATCGGTGCATTAATGTCCGGTGCTTCGGTTGGGCGTTCGCTAGCGTGGGCGTTGGATGTGCCTAGTGTTGAAGTGCACCACATGGAAGGGCATTTATTGGCACCGATGCTGGAAGAAAATCCCCCCGCATTTCCCTTCGTCGCTTTGTTGGTATCGGGCGGGCATACTCTATTGGCAGATGTGCAAAAGATAGGGCAATACGAATTATTAGGCCAAAGTCTGGATGATGCGGCGGGCGAGGCGTTTGATAAAACCGCAAAAATGCTGGGACTGGGTTATCCCGGTGGCCCTGCACTTGCAAAGATGGCAGAAAAAGGGCGGCAGGGCGTTTATAAATTTCCTCGTCCGATGATTGATCGACCCGGTTTGGACTTTAGTTTTAGCGGGTTAAAGACCTTTGCTTTGAACACGATGCACAAAGCCGTTGCTGAAGTAGGCAAGCAACAAACAAATAACCAACAAATAAATAAACAGGTCAATGGACAGTCAGTTTTAGATGATCAGGTGAAGGCAGATATATCGTTGGCATTTGAAGAAGCGGTAGTTGATACCCTTAAAATAAAGTGCCGACGCGCATTAGAACAACAGAACTGTAAAACGTTGGTTATAGCGGGTGGGGTTGGTGCAAATGCTCGTCTACGTGAAACTTTGACCGAAATGGTCGCTGAACTTGGAGGGGAATTGTATTTTCCTCGTGTGGAATTTTGTACAGATAATGGCGCAATGATTGCGCAAGCTGGTTGCTTACGATTGCTTGCGGGTGAAAGTCAGCCGCTGGAAATTGATGCGCGTGCGCGTTGGTCGATGCAGGACTTAAGTGCAATTTAGCTGCGTTGGTTTGGGCTTTATTGGTTGCTTTTACCAATCTTGACCTCTTCGCCCTGAAGTAGTCGAGTAATATTTTTCTTATGTCGCCAGAAAACAAAAAGACTCATCACCGCAAGTGCCGCAGTTAACTCAACCGATGCTGTAAAATACCACAGAATAAAAGACGCACTAAAAATAGAAACTAAAGCGGAGAGTGATGAGATTTTTACTAATGCAGCAAGTGCTAACCAGATACCAAGCGCAATTAAACCGCTTAACCCGTTAAATCCTAACAGGGCACCATAATAAGTCGCCACACCTTTACCGCCTTTAAAACCATAATAGAGTGGGAAAATGTGTCCCAGTAGTGCAAATAAACCCACCAGTGCGATAACTAATGGATCTGAACTCAACTGTTGAGCCAGTAATACTGGAATAAGCCCCTTCAACATGTCGCCAATTAAGGTGATAATAGCCGCCTTCTTGCCGCCATGACGTAATACATTGGTGGCGCCGGGATTATTCGAACCTGTCTTTCGCGGGTCTTCGAGTCCCATAATTTTGCAGGTTACAATCGCGGTTGAAAAAGAACCGATGAGATAGGCAAGCGTGATAAATAAGGTGATGTTTAGATATTGTTCCACAGGTTTTAGATGTTATATGAATTTTGAGATTGATTTTGATAAAGCTAATTTTTATAAAGCTGATTTTTGTACGGTTGCTTTTTATGCCGCAACGAAAGCTTACCTTAGCCGTTTGCGAAATGCTTCTACTAATTCCCATACTAACTCCTCTGCTAACTCCCCGACTAATAATTCTGTCACGTCATTTTGGGAAAATCTGTTCGGAAAGAATCAATGCCAGACACCGTAACCTGCGTTTTTGTACATGGCTGGGCAATGAACAGCGCAGTTTGGGATGATGTAATACAGCAATTACCTGACTGGATAAACGTTGTACTGGTTGATTTGCCAGGACATGGTTCCATGGCTAATGTTGAAGCGAATTCACTGGATGATTATGTGCAGGCATTGACGCCATTAGTGCATCGACCAGTATTATGGGTTGGTTGGTCGTTAGGTGGGCTGGCGGTGCTCCGTCTGGCTGAACTTTACCCACAGCGTGTGGCCGCTGCGTTACTAGTTGCAACCAACCCCTGTTTTGTTCGCCGAGATGACTGGTCTTGTGGTGTTGATTCTGCCGTGTTTTCCCAGTTTGAAAACGAGCTTAATCAGCAACAGAAAAAAACTATTCGTCGATTTTTGGCGCTGCAGGTAAAAGGTTTGCCGAATGCAATGAAAGTTGTTAAAAAGTTGCAGAGCAGCATTGAGCAAAGAGGAGAAGCCTCATCACATGCGCTGACAGTTGGTCTGGATATTTTATTGAAGGCGGACTTGCGTGATGTTGTGCGGAACTATGTTGTACATAACGATGCTGTACAACATCATGTTGCCTTAAATAATAAACCGTTAATACATTGGTGTTTCGGTGCTAAAGATAGCCTGGTACCAAACGAGTTAGCCGGTGTTCTCGAAAAAGACTTTGCGCAAAAAAATATTGTAGTAAATAAACAGGCGAGTCATGCGCCTTTTATCTCGCACAGCGAAGATTTTATAAAACAACTGATAGGTTGCGCTGAAAAAATTCGTGATAATCAGACCCGTGTTAATTAGAGTCATGATAATCAAAGCAACGCTTAAAAATATCAAACAACAGTAATGCAAAACGACAATTCAAAAAATGGTAAGACAAAAGTAGTGCAACCTATTGCACAGCACTTTGATCAGGAAAAAGTGCGGCGCGCATTTGACCAGGCCGCTGAGCGTTACGAAGAATTTGCTGTGTTGCAAAATGAAGTTTGCCAACGATTACTGGAAAAGTTAGATATCGTAAAAATCACTCCGCAATTTATTTTAGATGCAGGGTCGGGTACGGGTGTTGCTATTCCGCCGTTATTTAAGAAATATAAAAAAGCACAGTTGGTTGCGTTGGATCTTTCAGAAAAAATGTTGCAACAGGCCGGGCAGCAGGGAAGTTTTTTTCGTTCGCCACACCTGGTTTGTGCAGATATAGAGAAGCTACCTTTTGCAGATAATGTGTTTGATCTGGTTTTTTCCAGTTTGAGTATGCAATGGTGTAATGATCTGGGCGCGGCATTGCGCGAAGCAAAACGTGTGCTTAAACCTGGCGGTTTATTTGTTTTTACTACGTTTGGTCCTGATACATTAAAAGAGCTGCGACAAAGCTGGGCGCAGGTGAATAATGAAAATCATGTTAATCAGTTTATTGATATGCATGATATTGGTGATGCTCTGTTGCACGATGGTTTTGCTGAGCCTGTCATGGAAGCAGAGATATTAACGGTGACGTATGATTCAGTTGACCGTTTAATGCGTGACTTAAAAGCGATTGGTGCAAATGTGACGAGTGATTCGGCTGGTAACAACAATGCTGGATTAGGTGGTAAAGAGGCTTTGCAGAAATTGCAAAAAGCGTACGAAAAATTCAGGAAGGATGGTATCTTGCCTGCGAGTTATGAAGTTATTTATGGCCATGCCTGGAAGCCAGTTAAGCAGAAAAAGGAATCAGGCAATCAACAGTTTGTAGAGTTTAATGTGTAGCGCTTGTTTGAGTATGGGCTTGAATATGAAATTAATCTGTGTAAATAAAAACGGCCCACACATATGAAATGTGTGGGCCGTTTTTGCGTATTCTGTATGTAAGCAGTATGGATTAACTAAAACGAATTTTACGCTTCAAGTTTTACGCCTCAAACGCAACACGCATTTTACCAAGTGCATTTTTTTCTATTTGACGAATGCGTTCCGCAGAAACACCGTATTCAGCAGCGAGTTCATGCAAGGTTGCTTTGTCCTCATTTAACCAGCGACGTTGAATAATGCTTTTACTGCGGTCATCTAATGTCGCCAATGAATCAGTCATTAAACTAAGTTGTTG
Source organism: uncultured Thiotrichaceae bacterium (assembly GCA_964500555.1). Classification (GTDB taxonomy): domain Bacteria; phylum Pseudomonadota; class Gammaproteobacteria; order SZUA-229; family SZUA-229. The sequence continues at coordinate 21,099 of CAZCOZ010000017.1, forward strand.
CATTTGTTTATCATCGTGTTCAAGCAAACTTGCAGGGTCGGCGCTATTGTCTGTTAAGTAAGCAGCAGGGGTGAAGTGTTGCTCGTCATCATTGTCATTGGATGGTGGGTCGAATGTGATGTCGGCACCGCTTAAACGTGATTCCATTTCAAGCACAGTTTCAGGTTTTACACCCAATGTTTTTGCAACATCGTTAACTTCATCATGGCTGAACCAGCCTAATCTTTTTTTCGAGCTGCGTAATTTGAAAAATAATTTACGTTGCGGTTTGGTCGTTGCCACTTTAACGATTCGCCAGTTGCGTAATACGAACTCATGAATTTCTGATTTTATCCAGTGCACAGCATAGGAAATAAGACGAACCTCATGGCTGGCTGAAAAACGTTTTACTGCTTTCATTAAACCAATATTGCCTTCCTGAATTAAATCGTTCAGTGGCAAACCATAACCGCTATAACCACGTGCAATTTTCACTACAAAACGTAAATTAGACATGATGAGTTGCTGCGCAGCGGCAAGGTCATTTTGTTGCTCAAGACGCAAAGCAAGCTCGCGTTCTTCTTCAGCCGTTAAGACCGGCGTGCTGTTAATTTGTTGAATATACGCATTAATACTACCAGCAGTGAGTGGCGCATTTTGAATCATAGATTGAACGGCGGCAGGAACCAACGCTGCTGTGTTTGCATTAGCTGCTTTTGTATTAGCGGTTTTT
>CAZCOZ010000017.1:21910-28658 GCA_964500555.1 uncultured Thiotrichaceae bacterium
TTTTGTATTAGCGGTTTTTATATTGGAAGTAGTCATATTTTCGTGGCTCATTTTTTCTTCTCTCATAGGCCTAGTTTAGCACTCACATGGTAAGAGTGCTAATTGAAGAGAAAGTTCAACGTGAAAAAATGAATTCCCAATTTTTCTGGATAAGGTGATTGTGTGTAACTAATTGAAAACAAAAGACATTTGTTGATTTTCTACTCGCCTGGCTCTATTTCTTTTAAGTGTCGGCTAACCGCTATCCATGAGCCAATTAGACCCAGTGAGCAACTTATAGCGATTAACAGTAAGGTATCCAGAAAGCCGAGTCCACTAAGACGAAAATCGCTGTGGTAGAGCAAGGCGAGTTTATGGATGGGGGCAGCCATGAATAAAAGGGCAATCTGTGTGGTAATCCAGGCTAGTACACCTCCGATAATGCCATACCAGAAACCGGTGTATAAAAACGGACGCTTGATGAAAGAATCGGATGCACCGATTAATTTTGACACTTCGATTTCTTCACGACGATTCTGTATGTCCAGGCGAATGGTGTTGCCAACAATTAATAATACGGCGATAGCCAGCATACCGCTAATTAGCCAAATACTTCGGTTGGCGATTTGTAAAAAAGTGTGCAGCCGTTTCACCCATTGCATGTCCAGTTGGGCGAATTCAACTAACTTATTTTTACCTAATTTTTCAACTAACTGAGTGATTTTGTCGGGCTGACTATCTGCAATTTCAGGTTGTACGACTAGTACGATAGGCAGCGGGTTCTTATCAAGATACTTCATGGCATCACCAAAACCAGAGGTTTCTTTAAATTGTTTTAAGCCTTCCTTTTTATTGATAAGAGCAATCTTCTTAATTGCCTTATTTCCTTTAAAATGCTGAACAAGTTTTTCGGCTTCAGCTTGCTCAACATGCGTATGTAAGAACAGAGAAATTTGAGTCGAGTCGTCCCAGTTACTGCTCAGTTGTCCCATATTATTCAAAGCAATATACAGGCAGACAGGTAACGCGAGCGCTATAGCAATAACAGCTGCCGTCATCATCGTTGCTGCGGGTTGTGCATATAAACGCCCAAGGCTGGTAAAGCTGATGCGCAAGTGATTGCTAAGGTAAGTGCGCAGCTTGAATTTTTTAATAGGATTGTTTCGCACGTTGTTTAAGCCTTGAACGGCAAGCCGTTATACGAAATGCTGCCATTGACCAGGCTAATCATTGGCGAGCCTATTTCGTTAATTAAATTGAGATCGTGACTGGCGATTAAAACAGTTGTACCAACCTGATTAAAACGGGCAAATAATTGCATGATTTCACGTGATAATTCGGGGTCGAGATTACCAGTAGGCTCATCTGCAAGTAATAACAAAGGTTTGTGAACAATAGCGCGGGCAATACCAACACGTTGTTGTTCGCCAGTGGATAAAGTGATGGGGTCTGATTTTTCTTTACTAAGTAGACCAACCTGGTTAAGTGCAGCGCGGACACGCTTATGTATTTCCTGATAACGGTAACCGAGAATAATAAGCGGCATCGCTACATTGTCGAATACAGGGCGGTCATAGAGCAGGTGGTGGTTTTGAAAGATAATACCTATATTGCGGCGGATATAAGGGATTTTTTTATTGCTGATGTTGTTTAGATTGACGCCATCGAGGAATATATGTCCACGTGTAGGTCGCTCAATCATAGCGATTAATCTTAATAAAGTACTTTTTCCTGCACCAGAATGCCCAGTCAAAAATGCCATTTCACCTTTCGGTAGCTGCATTGTGATATTGCTCAGAGCTTGATGACCGCCGGGGTAACGTTTGCTGATATTGTCGAAACGAATCACGGTGTTACTTCGTAACAAATGAAAAGTGAAAAATGAAAAATGAAAAATGTGCTGGAATCGCTTCAGCGATTCGCAGTATACGCTCCATCCATGGAGATAAAAAATGAAAAGCATTCGGCTCTTCATTTTTCATTTTTCGTTTTTCATTTTTCATTGCTTCTCAGTCCAGTAGCGCATCAACAAATTCAGCAGCATTAAATGGTCGTAGGTCATTAATGCCCTCACCAACACCAATAAATCTGACCGGTAGTTTTAGAGTGCTGGCAATGGAAAACAAAATCCCGCCTTTTGCGGTGCCATCAAGTTTGGTGACTGCGAGCCCAGTAAGGCCAATGGCCTTATGGAATTCCTGTACCTGGTGTAATGCGTTTTGACCGAATCCGGCATCCATCACGATAAGAGTTTCATGTGGCGCAGTGGCGTCAAGTTTGCCCAGCACGCGTTTGATTTTTTCTAATTCATCCATTAAGTTGTCTTGCGTGTGAAGACGGCCAGCGGTGTCGGCAATAATAATATCAATGTTTTTGGAACTTGCTGATTGTACTGCGTCAAATATAACGGATGCTGGATCAGCGCCAGTGCCCTGTGCAACCACGGGAACACTATTGCGTTGTCCCCATTCCTGTAATTGTTCGACAGCGGCGGCACGAAAAGTATCGCCAGCGGCTAGCATGACAGATTTACCCTGTTGCTTGAAATGATTTGCCAGCTTGCCAATACTGGTGGTTTTGCCAGCACCGTTAATGCCGACAACGAGAATCACAAACGGTTTGGCTGTGCTTGTGTCCAGCGTTTGTTCGCAGGGTTGCAAAATGGATTTCATGATCTCCGCTAATTTAAGTTGCAGCGCATCAACATTATTAATCGTTTTGCGTGAAATACTGTTTTGCAGTTCGTCGATGATGGTTGTGGTAGCATCCATACCAACATCGGCACTTAACAGGCGCGTTTCTAACTCGTCAAGCAGATCAAGATTGATGCTTTTTTTACCGAGAAGAAAATCGGCCATGCCGTCGGAGAAAGTGCGTTTAGTTTTTTCCAGCGATGTACTGAGATCGGTGCTGAGATCGGGGTCAGCTTGATTTGATGTTTTTTCGTGTGTCGCTTCAGGTGTTGCGGCCTCTGTTGCTGTTATTATGTCAGAAGCGTGAACAGGCGAAGCCGTTGCTGGCTCAATAGCGTCGTCGTGTGTTTGCTGAATAGAAGGTGCTGCTTGAGTGTCGTCAGCTGCAATGTTGTTAGCTGCAGGAGTAGCATCTTTTTGTTTGCGTTTGAAAAGGCCAAACATAAGCATTCTTGTAGTGAAAAATAGTGCGCTTATCCTATCATCACTTGATGGCAGAGTGACTAGAAAAAGTGAAATTATAAGTGATAAGTAAAGCGGATAAATAAAGCAATAAAAATAATAGATTATTGGATACATACAAGAGAAGTAAAGAATGAAAATGAAATATGTTGCTGGTTTGTTAGTCCTTTTAACGGTTATATTGGGATTGATTCTATTTAATAGTAATGACTCAGAAGAGGGTGTATCGCCAGTCGAACAAGCTACAAACTTGTTGGCAAGCAGTGATGATTCTGTGCATTCCTATCAATTAGGAAATGGTATGAGAGTGCTGGTAGTAGAAAATCATCGTGCGCCCGTCGTGGTTTCTCAGGTTTGGTATAAGGTGGGAGCAAGTTATGAACATGATGGCATTACAGGTATTTCACATGTGCTGGAACACATGATGTTTAAAGGTACGGAAAAACATCCATCGGGTGAATTTTCTGACATTATTGCGGCTAACGGCGGTGAGGAAAATGCTTTTACCGGGCAGGACTATACCGCGTATTTTCAAAAAATAGCCAATGATAGATTGCCGCTATGTCTGGAAATGGAAGCCGATCGGATGCGTAATTTATTGTTAGAGGAAAAAGAATTTTTAAAAGAAATTGAAGTGGTAAAAGAGGAGCGTCGTCTGCGTACCGATGATAAGCCAAGTGCGTTGACGTATGAACGATTTAAAGCAGTGGCCTTTACCAATAGTCCCTACCGTCGCCCGATTGTGGGCTGGATGGAAGACCTTGATACCTTAACTATTGATGATGTTCGGCGTTGGTATAATACATGGTATGCGCCTAATAATGCGACACTGGTAGTAGCAGGGGATGTTGATGCAGATGAAGTGTATAACCTGGCGAAAAAATATTTCGGACCACTGCCTCGTTCTGAAATACCTGAGTTAAAACCCAGGCGTGAAGTAAAGCAATACGGTACGCAACGTCTTACTGTTGAATTACCAGCGAAAATTCCATACTTAATTATGGGTTACAAGGTGCCCGTTTTAATGACAATAAAAAAAGAAAACGAGTGGGAAGTGTATGCGCTGGAAGTTTTAGCGGGTGTGCTTGATGGCGGTAATAGTGCGCGCTTAAGTAACAACTTAATTCGTGGTCAACAAATTGCAAACAGTGCAAGCGCAAGTTATGGCTTAAGTGCAAGGCATGAATCATTATTTGTTTTATCTGCCGTACCCAATGATGAGGTGGCGATAGAGGTTCTGGAATTTGCTTTGCGTGAAGAAATAAACACCATTAAAACAAGTCTGCCGGATGATAAAGAGCTGGATCGAGTAAAGGCGCAGGTTGTTGCATCGCAAGTGTATAAACAGGATTCAACTTTTTATCAGGCAATGGAAATAGGAATGCTTGATACCATTGGTTTGCCCTGGCAAATAAAAGATGATTATGTTTCGCGAATTTTGGCGGTTAGTGCTGAGCAGGTACAGCAAGTGGCGAGTAAATATTTAACCGATGATCGATTGACCGTTGCGGTTCTTGATCCGTTACCGATTGAGACCGATAAAGATAAGAATGAAAATAAAGCAGCAGCAGTCGTATCACCTATACAGGGAGGTCGTCATGCGAACTAAAATGTTAATAAAATTATTTTTAAGTCTATCTTTATTGGTGGTAACGATTACTGCTAATGCGACACCAAAAATTCAAACCTGGCAAACAAAAAATGGCGCAAATGTTTTATTTATACCCGCAAAAGAAATCCCAATGCTGGATGTGCGCATTGTATTTGATGCGGGCAGTGCGCGTGACAAAGAGTTAAGTGGTTTGGCGGTATTAACCAATGGTTTGTTATCTGAAGGTGCTGCCGGTAAAAATGCGCAACAAATAGCTGAAATTTTTGAATCGGTTGGTGCAAACATTAATTATGATGCGCTGCGTGATATGGCCCTGATTGGTGTGCGTAGTCTAACCGAGCCACGTTATTTAACGCCTGCTCTTGATGGTCTCAGGCAGGTATTGACGCAGGCTGATTTTCCAGAAGATGCATTTCAGCGTGAATTAAAAAGAATGCAAATTTCGGTTAAAGCGCGCGAGCAATCTCCTGCAGCATTGGCGAGCGAAGCATTTAATAAAGCCGTGTATGGCGATCATCCGTATGCGACGCCTATTTCGGGCACGAAAGCGAGTTTAGATAAAATAACACTGGCCGATATTCGTGCGTTTTATAAACAATATTATGTCGCGCATAATGCAACGGTTGCGATTGTGGGTAATGTGAATCGTCAACAGGCAGAAAAAATTGTTGAAGCATTAGTGTCCGCTTTGCCCGAAGGCGAACGTGCAGCGCCGCTACCTGCAGTGAAGCAATTAACAGAAGCAAAGACAATTAAAATTGATTATCCATCTGCACAAACTCACATCTATATGGGACAGCCCGGTACAAAACGGGGTGACGACGATTACTTTAGTTTGTATCTTGCCAATCACCCATTCGGCGGTAGCGGTTTTGCATCGAGACTGGTTGAAGTTATTCGTGAGCAACATGGTCTGGTTTATAGCGTGTACAGTGGTTTTTCTCCCATGCGTGAACTGGGTACTTTTTCCATGGGTATGCAAACCAAAACAGAGCAAACGGAGAAGGCGCTATCTTTATTGAAGCAGGAGCTAGAAAAATATGTTGCATCGGGTCCTGAAGAAAAAGAATTTGACGAGAGCGTCAGTAATATTACAGGTGGCTTCCCGTTAAATATTGACAGTAATAGTAAGCTGTTAGGTTATATTGCCATGATTGGTTTTTATGGTTTGCCGATTGACTACCTGGATAATTTCATCGGCAACATAAAAGCAGTTGATATTGATGCAATAAACGATGCGTTATCACGTCGCATACATCCTGACAAAATGGTGACGGTTATTGTTGGTAAGCAGTAACAGTTTAAAAGGTATGCAGACGCAAGGTAGGGTGGGTAGTCAGAAACGAGGGCAATGTCGCATTATTGGTGGGAAGTGGCGAGGTCGGAAAATAAGTTTTGATGATCCGCAAGACCTGCGTCCAACAACTGATCGGATTCGTGAAACCGTTTTTAACTGGTTGCAGCCTTATCTTTCCCAGAGTCGCTGTCTAGATTGTTTTGCTGGAAGTGGTGCGCTAGGCTTTGAAGCACTCTCCCGTGGTGCAGAAAGCGTCGTTTTTCTTGAGCAGAATAAAAAAGCCGTTAGCCATTTAAAACAGAGTATTGATCTATTAGATGCAGTAACTGCCAAATTACATTGTGTTGATACATTGCAATGGTTACTCCTTCAGCAAAATAAAAATATGTTCGATCTGGTTTTTCTAGACCCGCCCTTTGCGACAAACCTGTTAGAAGAAACGTGTGACTCGCTTATTCAAAATAACTGTTTGACTGATAATGCAATAATTTACCTTGAACATAATATTAATAGTAAAATTGATTTGCCAGATAACTGGCATTATCTGAAGCAAAAAAAAGCAGGACAGGTTGCTTACAGTTTGTTGCAATGTGGCACATAGAAAATGTCCTTGGGATATGTCCTTGAAACATGCCCTTCAGTAGAAAAATGTATTTATCAGAACATATTCATAAGAGAACAATATGACAGTTGTAGCAGTTTATC
>CAZCOZ010000018.1:0-10628 GCA_964500555.1 uncultured Thiotrichaceae bacterium
AAAATACGCCGTTTCGCTGCTCTCTGTATTTTGGGTCAACTGAGTTCAAGCGTTAGGCTTTTTAAAAGCATTTGTACCATTTACCACATAACGTATAAAATCATCAGCAGTAAACATTAGTAATTAGGAAGAAAAAAACGTGCCAGAATATTCAATACCTACTGAAATTTACCGGCCTTAATTAATACCGGTGCAATACTTTGCAAAAATGAAATGACGAATAGAAGCTCTAATTATAAAAGCTCGGCTTTCGATAGTGTGCAACAGCAACGACAAGTCCACCCTGTTCCCGTATCACCTAACGGAACCATACATGATTACGTTCCATTCTATTTTAATAGCCTTTCACCTATGCTTTATACAATAAAAAATGGGAATATTGATGGAGTGGAAATGCGTGACCTAGTTTTTTTTAAATCTACTGTTCAGGCAGTTGAGGCTGCTGGTTGTGAATATGCATTTACTGACGGTCACGGAATTATGGTTCTGTCAGATTTTTATAATGATTTGGCAGATCTCGATAAAATACCTTGGAATGTTGTAAATGCTAAGTATTGGAATGATTTTCCTGATGGAAAACGCTTAAGACAATCAGAGTTTTTAGTTTATGAAAAATTTGATTGGAGCCTTGTTGAAACGATAGGCGTCTATAATCGTGATATGGTTAATAAAGTAAAGGCATTGGTTGATTTATTGTCGCATAAGCCAAGTGTTGAAATTAAACATAACTGGTTTTTTTAGTGGAGAATTCTATGATTAAGTTCAAAACTGGAAATATACTAAAAGACAAGTCAGATGCAATTGTTAACACAGTAAATTGTGTTGGCGTCATGGGGAAAGGCTTGGCTTTGCAGTTCAAAAAGGCCTATCCAGATAATTTTAAAAAGTATAAATCTGCTTGTAATAAAGGACTAATTAATCCAGGAGAAATGTTTATAACTCAGAATTCAGACCTTATTAGCACCCAGTGGGTTATTAATTTTCCAACCAAGAAACACTGGAAAGGTAATTCAAAAATTGATTATATATCAGAAGGACTTGAGGATCTGGTTGAAAAAATCGAAGAATTAGGTATTAAGAGCATAGCTATTCCCCCCTTGGGTGCGGGACTGGGTGGTCTAGATTGGAATATTGTTAAAAATAGAATAATTGAAACGTTTAAATCTATTGATAATGTTGCAGTAACTGTCTACGAGCCAAAAGGTAATCCTAAAGCAAAATCTATGGTCGTCAATACTAGTCGACCGAATATGACACGAGGAAGAGCGCTTTTAATTAAACTTTTAGAATTTTATTTCCATAAAGGGTATGAATGCTCAAAAATAGAGGCTCAAAAATTAGCTTACTTTTTGCAAGAATCAGGAATTGACTTAAAACTTAAGTATGTAGCCCATAATTTTGGCCCGTATGCTGACAACCTAAACCATGTTCTTGAAAGAATTGATGGGCATTTCATTACTGGGTTTGGTGACCGGGTCAATATCTCAGAAATTACATTAGTTGAATCTTCTATAAAAGAAGCCGATGATTTTTTAGAGAATGATAATGATGCAGAAGTACACTTAGCCAGAGTAGAAGAATTGATTTCAGGCTATGAAACCCCCCTAAGCATGGAGGTTTTGGCTACAACGCACTGGATAATTAAGCATGAAAATTACGACAGCCATAATTACGAAGGCATTAAACAATTTATACAACATTGGAACGAACGCAAAGCCTCTTGGAAAAGCGTATATATTAAAAAGGCTATTTCAAGACTCGAAACTTATAATTGGGTTTAGACAGCATTAGCCTAACAATCGCATTAACATTGACCATTTTATACGCCGTTTCGCTGCGCTACACAGCGTACAAAATGGCAAGTTATGCAGGCGTTATACCCCTAAAATCGTGTAATTATTTTAGTGCATTCATAAACATTACTCAAAGAGTTAAAGTTATGCGCATTGTCAAAACAGTGTGATTATCGTATTGTTAAAAACTATCATTAACTGAATAAAGTATCAGGCTAGGAAAGCAAAATGGATGTAAACGAAAACAGCAGCACAAAGTTACAATTTCTTGGTCAGTGTCAATCGTCTCTTATAGGCATTACTCATACAGCATTTATAAGTCTAGGTATAACAAGTCAATTAAGCACGACGGGTAAACAGTCCGTATGTTTCCTGACACAGTGTAGTGCCGCGGCTTATCTAAATCGTTAATGTTCACTAAATAATAAGAGATTTTGTAAATCCATGTAATAAGTTCGCTAATATTGCAGAAATACCAATAATTTCTACTATAATCAGTGTGTTAGTGAAATTATTCTGTAAATATCATTGATTACATGGGTAATAGATGTATAATTAGCGACCATTTTTTCACGGATGCGTGTTGCATAGATAGGATGTTTATTGGTAAGTTTATAAAAGAGAAGATTATAAGTATAAAAGCGATAAGCAGTTTCTTTGCTTTTATTAGCACTATTATCGCTTTGGATTATCTTTATAAAACTTACTGGATTGGCTCAACAACAGAACCTGTTATTTGGGCATTCACAGTAGCTTTAACGCTATATATTTTTGTAGGAATACTGAACTATTGTTTTTTTGCTCAGCTCATAATGCAGGAAGAGATAAACCGTATCGCCGCTATCAAGGCAAGATTAGAAGCTCAAATACTTAAGAAACGAAAGAGCTCTAAAAAACGTAAATAATAGGGTGTAATATTATGGACATGTTAATCATATACTTATCACTTGGATTGTTCTTTGCGGCCATCATCCACTACCTTAAGAATAAGGCTGTGCGGAAATCCGCGTCATATAAATTGTATTCCGTTAGAGATGAGTTAATTTGCCTCGTCGCTGAAAACAAGATTTCTGAAAATAACCGTATTTTCCAATACTATTATGATCGAGTTAATCTACTTCTTGAGAAGGCTCCAAAAATCGGCATTGATGATGCAATGAATTCATTTTTGTTTTTACAAAATAGCTCGAGTTTCGAGCAATCTTTAAAAGAAGCCGAAAAACGGGCAACAGAAATGCTAGGGCTTGTTGAGAATGAATCAGAAGAAGTTAGTGAAGTTATTGCAAATTACTACATGGCTTCTAAATGCATGATACTTGCACATAGCAGTTTAGTAAGAATGATTTACATTGTGTCAGTAAAGTATGCTTTAAATAGCTTTGTAAAACATTTAGTAAATACTGGCACATGTGAAGCATTAAAAATTGTATCCTTTGCTGATAAAGAAGAGCGTCAATTTAGGCGTGTAGTACATAACTAGTATTATTTAAAAATTAACTTACTTACTACTTAAAGAGGGCCGCAGCCCTTTTTTTGTGCATAAAAAACATTAACAAGTAGCTCAACATTGACCATTTAATACGCCGCGTCGTTGCACTTTGCTCTGTATTAAATGGCAAGTTAGCAAAGCGTTAACGCCATAAGAACCATGACTAAATCAACGATTACTTACTGGAATCCACTAGCCCCTGTCAACAATAATAAGTGGCAACCTATTGATGGCCTTGAAGGTATTGCTGAGGAGTTAACACTAAGTATCGCCATTTCCTTATTCCTTTTTTACAAGACTCAGGTTTGTTATTGTTTTTTAAAATAGAGCGAAATAATGCTGAAAAACAAAATGACGCCAGCTAAGAATAAACTGATAACACTTAAAGGTAGAAATAAACTATCGCGCAGAATGCCATTTTCATCAATATATCCATAGAAGATATTTTGTATAAAAAAAGAGACAATCCCTAAAACTAGAAAAAACAAACTTGCCATAAATGGCTTGGTTTTTAAAGTAGGTTTCATTTCTATCTCTCGATCAGAATAAATTAAGCATTAACTATTTTCCTTTGAAAGGAGGTTGTGGTGAAGGGTTTTAATGTCTGTGTAAGTGATGAGGGTAAGGCCAGGGATAATACGGGTTGTGCCACGAGTCGTGCCACCAATGATTCATGTAGTTCGGTGAAGTCGTTCGCTCAATTGTCCAGAGATGATGGCTATTAACTTGCACAACAGGGTGGTTGTAAGAAAATTCACCTACTTTAAGTATTTCAGATTTTTGTAAATTCCCGGTCACTGTAACTTCACGGTCTCTGCTATACAGTTCTGGTTCTAAAAATTTATCAACGACAGCAATAAATCGCCCGTGGCTTTGATTGGAGTTTTTAGGCCTGCCATAACTGTTTAAAGGAAATGCAACAATTGTTAATCGGCTCGTGTTTTGTTTATTTTCTATATTAAGAATTTTTCCGCCCCAACGTACTTGTTGAGAAAGAAATTTATCAGGTTGAGCATGGGCTTGTGCTACGTCTGGCGTGGTGTCAATATCGCCACGTATTTCCGCAGGCATGTACGAGGTGCAGGAAGAGAGTCCCGCGATTGCAAACCCCGTGATCATGATTAATAACCCTGACATGGGGTTGTTCATACGATAAGTTGTTTTTGAAAACATAGTGCCTATTATGAACTATTTCGCTTTGTTTGGTTCCATATTGTATCTATATAAACTTAATAATATGAGTTCTATTTATTACCATTACTAATTTATTATCTATTTAATTATTTATGAAAATTTTTTCTAAATATCGGGTTGTTCTGTTTGCTCTATTTTTACCGTTGTGTGGCAAAGTTGTATTTGCAGAATCACTGGTTGGTGATTTTCCTGCGCAAAAAAACATTCCTTTACTAGAAGAAGACTTTGAACATATACAATTCAAAAGAATAAAAGAAAATAATTATGTTTATCAGGATCAACAGTTAAAAATCGAGGTGGATGACAGTGCATCATTTTTAATGATGCCGTTTGATCATGTGCAAAAAGTCAGCAAGGTAAGTTTTCAATGGCGTAGTGTTGGTAAGCCAAATATCAAAAATGAAAAACACGAAAAAAAACGTAATGGTGATGATGCTGTGTTTAAACTGGCTTTATTGTTAAAGGCAGATGACACCTTATTTAATCCATTGATGCCAGCATGGATGAAGCGTGTTGGTAAATTATTATCGTTGCCATCAGAAGAAATGATTTATTTGGTCGCTGGGGCAAAGCATGCGGCAGGGGAACGTTGGATTAATCCTTATAATGATCGAGTGAAAATGATTGCAATGAAAAATGATGTAGATGCTGATGGTTGGTTGATGGCTAGTTATGCATTTGATCAACCCGTGGAAGTGGTTGGTTTATGGCTTATGTCAGATGGTGATAATACAGGTTCAAAATTTACCGTTAGAGTAAAAAATATTGTTTTGAATAAATAGATGTAATTAAGGGAGCAGAGATGCAGAACGAGGTATTGGAAATATGTCTTTGTTTTTGCAATCTCTAAACGCGTCTGTCGATACTGCTCCGACGATCAGGGAAATCAAACGGTCTGAACTGGATTCTTCTATCGGGCGCTCTTCCGCGTCTTTCTTTTATTAAATAAATCATCATAAAAGCAGTGCAAAAGCCTAGTATTCCCATAATGATGAAAGTGGCCTGTAAGGCCTGATTGTCAAAATCTGATTTGGTAACGAATATATTGATGTTTGTATAATTTTCTAATAAGGCAGAGCCGATTCCGATAAAACCCAGTAATAAAAAAAGGCTAATGAAAAACACTCTGTATATAGTGAATGTACTGCTGCGTGTTTGGAATGTCATTTTGTATATATAGTCTGAATTTCACAATTTACAAATGAAATAAAAAAAGTTGTTGTGTTTTCGTAATAATAAAGAGATGTGATCTGCTTTTTTAGTCGTAGATCGTTGTTGAAAATGTGGTCTGGTTTGGGGTTTCTAACTTGTTTTTAAATTGAGTTAGTGTGCGTTTAATGGTGGTAATCATTTAACAATTATTGTATGTTTACCGATCTGAATAATAAAGTGAATTAATTCATCACCAATAATATCAAAGAAGGGGAAATAATATGAGTGTCGCAAGAATTACAGAAATCAGCGCAACATCCAGAAAAAGTTTTGAAGATGCTGTTAAGCAAGGTGTGAAACGTGCCAGCGAAACATTGGACGGTATTACAAGTGCATGGGTTGCCGATCAGGAAGTGGCAGTGAAAAATGGCGCAGTGTCAGAATATCGCGTGCGTTTAAAAATTACTTTTATACTAAAATCTAGCAAGAAAAAAGCCACTAAGAAAAAAACAGCAAAAAGAAAAGCGAAGAGATAGTTGATAGCGTTTTTCGATTCTCGTAATAGTTCAGGGAATTGCATAGTGTTGAATTTGTATGAACCGGCTGTTATTGAGTTGTTTGCGTGAAGTTTGAAATCATTTGTCGTTATCGTTTTTATTCCCAACTGTTGAATTTTGGTTAGGGCGTTTAAAATGATGCGCGTTTAAATTAGACGTTTAAATTAGACGTTTAAATACTAGTTAAAACGCAATTTTTATTAAATTAAACAGGTAGAGGAGATAATCGTGGCTAAGAAAAAAGCTAAAAAGAAAGCATCAAGTAGAACAAATAAAGATGTAACCATCTCAATCAAAGCACCTAACTGTCTGTATGTTTTGTACAGTGTTAATGTTATCAAGAAAACAGTGATATTAAGTTCGGATAAGAAAGATGATGCCGTTACTAAGAGTTTAAAGAAGAAGTACCACAATCAGTTTGTATTAACTGTTAGCGGTAAGAAAGGTGCATCCGTTGTTATTGATGCGGGTAAAGCGCGTCGAGCAATCAGGTATAAATTTTCAAATACTGAAACAGTTGATATTCCGTTTGGTATTTGTATTTAAGTGTTATCGTTCTGTGTGTCGTATATGCAGAAAATAAGCGTATAAGGCATGTAGTATGATTTTAGCAGTGCAGGTTTTAGCGATAAGTTTTTCCTTTATGTTTTAACCAGCCATCTTTATGGCGACCTCTTGGGTCATGATGTGTCCAGTGTAATACACCTCCTTGTTCGCTCCATTCATACTCGCCGTAAAAATCAATTCGATCTCCAGCGCGTAAATCATCAATTCTTGGTGCTAAATCAATATTGTGTGCGACCAGCAGTGATTGGCCATTGTTTAATTTTAAAATAAATTTTTGATGACGACTACCTTCATTGTCGTCTCGTAATGTGCGGCTAACAATGCCTGTGCCTTTGACCTGCAAGTCACTACGTTGGTTGGTGAAAGCGGATAGAATTATGTCATCACTGCTGTAACTGCTGGTTTTGTTGCTGGTTTTCGCGTCCGCTATTTTAGGTAACTGGAATTTACTCGGTGCCTGTGCATTAAAATTATTGAATGTATCACAGTCATCCATATCGCCACTGGCTAGTCCAATTTTGAACCATTTTACGCGTTGCGCTGCGCTACCGTGAGTAAACGAATCGGGGGTAACATAACCGCGTGACTGTTTTTGTAAAGTATCGTCACCAATAGCGGTTGCCGCTCTTAAACCTTCTTCTATATCGCCGTGTTCAAGTAATTGTCTAGTATTGTTCGCATGGTTTGCCCACACACCCGATAAACAGTCAGCCTGTAATTCCTGACGAACAGAGAGTTTGTTACCTTCGGTTTCACTTAAGCCTCGGCGTGCTTTATGCACCTGGCTAGAGATACCCAGTAGCGTTTGTATATGATGGCCGACCTCATGTGCAATAACATAGGCCTGAGCGAAATCACCGGGTGCTTTGAAACGATTTTTTAGTTGACTAAAAAAAGCAAGATCGATGTAAAGTTGTTGATCAGCAGGACAGTAAAAAGGGCCAGTTGCAGATTCTGCCATGCCACAGGCAGATTTGACTGCGCCACGAAACAGAACTAATTTTGGCTCTTTGTAGGTTTTCCCTTTTTGTTTAAATAAGGTGTGCCAGGTTTCTTCTGTATCAGCGAGAACAACAGAAACAAATTCGACTAATTCTTTTTCTTCGGCAGTTTGCTCGATCGGCGTATTAGACGTTTGGTTGGTATTAGTGCCCTGTTGAAAACCTAGCATGCTACCGAGATTACCGCTAACCATGCCGTAACCCACGATGGCCAAACCAAGAATGGCGGTGCCTTTGAAGCCTAAAAATCTGAATGCCAGTGGTAAGAAACGCAACATGCCGCCGCGACCGCCACCTAAACCGCCCAGGCCACTAAATCCAGAGCTACGTTGATTCCGACGATCTTCTACGTTTCTGCTTTTACGATTACCACGCCAGCGCATAATGAGTCTCCATAATAATTAGACTGACCATCTTACGCATTTTCGTCCAATCCTGAAACCATTGGCTGTTTTTAGACAAGTGTTTTTAGAATGCTGAATAGCCGCTTGGTTTATAGTGTGACTTCGTGGTTTAATTGCGGTTTATTTTATCTAATTAATTATATTTAAATTATGGAACTCAAATGAGCGAATCTCCGCAGTTGTTAATCGGTGGTACCGATACCGATCTTTTCTATATGGACGCTCGCATGGCAAATCGACATGGTTTGATTGCAGGTGCCACAGGTACAGGTAAAACGATTACGTTACAGAACCTTGCGGAAAACTTTTCACGTATGGGTGTGCCGGTTTTTCTTGCCGATGTTAAAAGTGATTTGTCAGGATTGGCGACAGAAGGGCAGTTTCATAAAAAAATTGATGCGCGTGTTAAACAGTTAGGCATTGAGGATGATTTTCAGTTTCGAGCAGTGCCAACGGTGTTTTGGGATTTATTTGGTAAGAAAGGTCACAGCATAAGAACCACTGTTTCTGATATGGGGCCGTTACTGCTTTCCAGCTTGCTGGATTTGAATGATACGCAAACTGGTATTTTATACGCCTGTTTTAAAATTTCAGATGATCATGGTTTATTGTTGCTCGACTTCAAAGATTTTCGCGCCATGTTGCAATGGATGGCTGAAAATTCAAAAGAACTGAGGGCAGAGTATGGGAATATTTCGTCGGCTAGTGTCGGAGCAATACAACGAAAGTTACTTGTTCTGGAAGAGCAAGGAGCAGAAAACTTTTTTAATGAACCCGCCGTAAAGCTGGAAGATTTAATTAAGTGTGATTTTTCTGGACTGGGTGTGGTTAATATACTTGATGTGAGTACATTAATTCATCAATCCCCGAAATTGTATGCCTGTTTTTTGATTTGGCTGTTAGCTGAGTTATTTGAAAACTTGCCTGAAGTGGGTGATGCAGATCGACCTAAATTTGTTTTGTTTTTTGATGAAGCACATTTGATTTTTGATAGTGCGCCGAAAGCATTACTTAATAAAATCGAACAGGTGGTGCGTTTGATTCGTTCGAAAGGCGTTGGCGTCTTCTTCGTTACGCAAAGCCCGAAAGATGTGCCAGAAGATATTCTTGGTCAGTTGGGGATGAAAATTCAGCACGCGTTACGTGCCTTTACACCAAAAGATAAAAAAGTGGTTAAAGCCGCAGCCGCCTCGTTCAGGCCCAACCCGAAAATTGATTCCGAGCAATTGATAACAGAGCTAGGTGTGGGGGAAGCATTAGTGTCGGTTTTAGATGCCGATGGTCGACCGACACCTGTTGAACATGTTTATATTAAACCGCCTGAATCTCGTGTTGGGCCATTAACGGATAAAGAGCGTGCGACGCAATTAGATCGCTCACCTTATAAGGGGCGGTATGATGAAATTGTTGATCGTGAATCGGCCTATGAGTTGTTAAAAGAAAAAGCAGAGAGGCAGGCAGAGCTGGCTGCGGATGAGGCTGAAGAAAAAGCACTAAAAAAATCAGAAAAAAAACGCAGTAAGCGACAGACGCCAATGGAAGCGATGATTAAAAGTGCTGCTCGAAGTATTGGTAGTCAGGTAGGGCGAAAAATTATGCGTGGTGTTTTAGGTTCGTTATTTGGTGGGCGGTAGTTATCTCTTTGAATTGCCTGGTGCAAAGCCCTCGAATCGTTTATTTACTGTTAGAAGTTATTGGCATAAGATAGGTGCGTTAGTAAACTTAAAAATAAGTTCGTATGATTTTAATTGTACGGATCATAGAGGTGAAAAAAATGGCTTATAAGTGTGAAGTGTGTGGAATGGGAATAGGTTCAATGACATGCGAAGAGTGTGGTAAAGAATTAGTGCATGGCTCGATTACGACGGATGATGGCACAACCGTACATGTTTCAAAATGTCCCGATGGTCATGGTATGGTTAAGTCACCGATGTGTTGCGGACAGGATATGGCAAGTAAATAACTTTGCTACGTAATGGTAATCGCCATAAAAAAGCAGCCCATAAGAATAACTTAGGGCTGCTTTTTTTATGCTCAGACATATACTTACGATAATAACTTATGATTATTCAAATTTTCGAATGACACCTGTGACTACGCCTAAGACCTGAACTTCTTCATTTTTTAACAGAATCGGTTTCATGGTTGAATTGGCTGGTTGTAATCGAATGCCATCGGCTTCAATAAAAAACTTTTTAAGCGTCACTTGCTCGCCATTAATAAGAGCGACTACAGATTGACCATTTTCGGCGGAGAGTTTTCTTTCAATAACCACAATGTCGCCATCCTGAATATTGTCATCGATCATTGAATGGCCGGATACTTTTAATGCATAAGTATCTTTTCGTACCATATTGCTGGGTACGCTGACTTTTTCGTTATCTTCAACGCATTCGATGGGTTGTCCAGCTGTAATCTTCCCGAGTAAGGGGATTTCAACTAAATCTGAAAAGTCATCACAATGTGAATGG
>CAZCOZ010000018.1:10728-17189 GCA_964500555.1 uncultured Thiotrichaceae bacterium
TCATTTTGTTACTATTTAAGTTGAATATGCTCGGAGATAACAATGGAAGCAGACGAAGAAATAAACGTACTCGGCGAACCGCTAATAAGTTGTAGCGAAAAACCACTCACGGGATTTTTTCGTGATGGGAAATGCAATACTTGCGCGGAAGATGTTGGCTCGCATACGGTATGTATTCAGGCATCAAAAGAATTTCTGGAATATTCACGTTTCAAAGGCAATGATCTTTCAACGCCCATTCCAGAGTATGGTTTTGAAGGTGTAAAGCCGGGTGATAGTTGGTGTTTGTGTGCTGGAAGATGGCTAGAGGCATATGAGCAGGACAGAGCGCCAAGGGTGCATTTAATGCGAACACATCAGCGAGCATTAGAAATAGTACCGATTGAAATTCTGCGGAAATTTGCAGCAGACTTAAATTAATAAAACCGAGCAATAAAAGCAGGGGGTGAGTTATGTGGTTATCTTCATTGGATTCAGATACGGGTAGATTAATTTTAAGGTTAAGCCTGGGTGGGATGATGCTATTGCATGGCATCTCAAAAATATTGCATCCAGATTCTCTGGATTTTATTAGTGGCATGTTAAACGGCTACGATTTACCCTCCTTTATTGCTTATGGTGTTTATATTGGTGAAATTGTTGGGCCGTTGATGGTGATAGCGGGTTTTCATTCCAGATTAGGTGGACTGTTTATTGCCGTAAATATGCTATTTGCAATTGTATTGGCGCACAGCGGTGAGCTATTGAGTTTGAGTGAACACGGTGGTTGGGCAATTGAGTTGCAAATGTTTTATTTGCTTACCGCATTGGCTGTCTTGTTTTTAGGCAGTGGGCGATATGCAATACGACCTGACTAACTTGTCATCCCCGAATGCTTTTATCGGGATCCAATGTTACCAATCAGGTGAAATTTTGGATTCCCGATAAACACATTCGGGAATGACAGTGAAATAAATGGATGTCGTGTTTTAATTCGGTTTTAATCTTCAGCCGATTTTACAAAACTTTCCGACGATAGATAAGCATGACGATCAGTGAAAGACATGCGATACCAACAGCAGCAGGAAACAGCACGGTTGTTATTGAATAATTCTCTAAAGCTAAAATAACAATAAAATTTCGCGCAGCAAACAGCGAAAAAAATAATAGGGATTCAGAATGTGGTTGTGTGTAAGATTTTCTAACCGTTGGGCCAAAACCCAATATATCCACCAGCGTTAAAATAACAACCGCCCATAAAGGATTGTTTGTGAAATACCAAAACGGTAAAGCCGACATCGCTGCAATAAAAAATAGCCAGTCGGTTTTAGTGATGCTTATATCCGCTCTTTTAAAATAAGAAAGAGCCGCGACGAATAAAGTAATCACACCCGACACACCAATTGGCCAGGCGCCAACGCCGCCATCATCTTCTAACTGAGCAAGGAAAACAACAAAAGTAGTTGAGCCCCAGATGATCCATGAAAACACATGTGGTTTTATTTCGCCTAAAATAATTGAGCGAATATAGGGGTAAAACGCGATGAATGTAAGTGCGATAGCAATTGCGCTTAGAATTTCTTTGTATAACATTGTTAGTTATTTTTACACTGCTGTTTGTTATTTCCCTCTCCCTTTGGGAGAGGATTAGGGTGAGGGAAAGTTGACTAGGTAAATTGTTGTTTTAAATGATCTCATCCTAACTATCTTCCTTAAAGGGAGATGATAGTAATAACTTACAGATTTATTAGATGCGTTATTTTATTAAGTTTTTTCTTGCTGACGAATCTCTTTATCTATAATTTTACAAAAATTATCAAACGTTTCTAATGCGTGAAATAGATAACCAGCTTCAAAAAACACTTCAAAGTCTTTCTCTGAAATATTTTCTGTTTTACTTATATATTCTAATTCGATTTTCATCGGTTCTTTGTGCTTATTGTGTAGTATTCCGCTGTTGTGTACAATTAAATTTCTAATTTTTTGTATTGATTTTATTTCTTCCCATATCTGTATTGAAGTATCAATTTTTAAGCCAGTAACTTTCTTCAGGTAGTTTATGGATCTATTGATGCCTTTTCCATGGAGGTCATTTACTTTTATTTTAATTTCTTTTTCATTGGAAAATAGATGGCATAAATTTTCAAGTTCGTGTTCTATAAAGCTGAATAGCGTAATTAAAGCGCTGCCACGTTGTAAAGTTGGAAAGTATTCTTCGAATATTGAATGTAGATCCCAAGTATCATCACTAAGGCCGCGATGAATTTCTATATATTCCCAGTAATCTTCATTAGGAGGATGCTCTGTGGTAATTTCTTCTTTATTGTCTCTAAAGTCTTTTATTGACTGTGATGCTTGTAGTTCAACGCCCTCTATGTATTTATGTAAGAGTTCGATAGAAAGTGATAAGTTGTATGTGTACCAGTTTTTTGGAGTTTCTTTCAGCATATCTAGTGACATATTTATCTATGGGGTAGAGGATTGTTCTAGTTCTTCATTTGTATCTAACCAGTTGATTTCGGCATCATCGTGAATTTTACCCAGCTCCGATTTCTCTAACAGTAACTGCTGAAGTTTTTGTTTGTTTTTGTCAGAGTAAATTTCACCATCAGATAACTCTTCATTTATAGAATTAAGTTTATCCGAGGTTTGTTGCATTGTTTTTTCTAACTTTTGTATTTCTTTTCTCAATGGCAATGTTTTTTGTCGTTGCGCAGCTTCTAAGCGTTTTCTATCTTTACTTGAGATGGTGTTTTTGTCTGTGTCTATATCTGTATTTGTTTCGGCTTTGATGTTGGCAAGTTCAGCGTTTTTTAAGCGAGTGTTATGTTCGTTTAACCATTTTGGATATTCATCTAAGCTGAGTTCAAACTCGCTGACCTTTTGTTGATTGACTAACATAAGTTTGTCGCAACTTACGCTAAGTAAGTGTCGGTCATGCGATACGATAACCATTGCACCTGCAAAATCCTGCAATGCTTCGGCTAGTGCCTGGCGCATTTCCAGGTCGAGATGATTGGTTGGTTCGTCGAGTAATAACAGATTAGGTTTTTGGTAAATAAGCATGGCTAATACTAAACGTGATTTTTCACCACCAGAGAAATTTTGTATTTTTGATAATGCCATGTCGTTAGAAAAACCAAAGCGACCGAGAAAATTTCGTAAGTCAGCTTCGCGAGCTTGTCTATCTATTTGTTGTAAATGTTCAATCGGTGAATGTTCGTCATGCAGTTGTTCGAGTTGATGTTGTGCGAAGTAGCCAATTTTGGTTTCTTTCGCTAAATGGTATTCGCCTGATTGTACGCTTAGCTGGTTGGCTAACACTTTTATTAAGGTGGATTTACCTGCACCGTTGGGGCCCAGTAGCCCGATTCGGTCTCCGGGTAATAAATCAAAATTAACGTTTTTTAAAATGAGATTGTCGCCGTAACCTGCATCAATATGTTCCATGTGTAAAAGACTGTTCGGGATTTTTTCTGGTTTGAGTAAGGAAAAATGAAACGGTGAATCAACATGTGCCGGACCAATCACTTGCATCCGCTCTAGCGCTTTTAACCGGCTTTGTGCCTGTTTAGCTTTGGTTGCTTTGGCGCGAAAGCGTTCGATGTATGATTCGATATGCGCGATGTTTCTTTGTTGTTTATTGTATTCTGACTGTTGTGCAGCTAAACGTTCGGCACGTACATGTTCGAATGCAGAATAGTTTCCTGTGTAGAGTTGTATTTTTTGTTGTTCAAGGTGCGCGATGTGCGTGCAGATATTATTTAAAAAATCACGGTCATGTGAAATAAGCAACAGCGTGCCGTGATAAGCAGTTAGCCATGACTCTAACCAGATAATGGTATCTAAATCCAAATGGTTAGTGGGTTCATCAAGCAATAATAAATCGGATCGACACATCAACGCTTTGCCGAGGTTAAGGCGCATGCGCCAGCCACCCGAAAACTCATTGATGGTTCGATTTTCATCCGAGGCTGAAAATCCAAGTCCGGCCATTAATTGACTGGCACGTGCGTTGGCAGTGTAACCATCGATATTATCAAGTTGCGTATGTAGCGTAGCCAGTAAAATGCCGTCGTTTTTTTCTTCGGCAATTTTTAAATCATGTTGTATTTTTCTTAGCTCAACATCGCCATCTAATATAAATTCTATTGCTGCACGTTCACCATCAGGGGTTTCCTGTGCAACATGTGCGACTATCCAGTTATCAGGATAAATACAATCGCCAGTATCGGAGTGCAGTTGTTTAAGAATGAGCGCAAAAAGACTGGATTTTCCGGTGCCGTTTGCGCCCGTTAATCCAACTTTTTGTTTTGGGAAAATTTGAAAATTGGTATCGTCAAAAAGAAGTTTGACGCCGCGTCTTACGCCGAGATTTATTGCCTGTAACATGGGTGAGCATTGTAACCTTTTTCGGCAGGTTATTAATGTTTTGATGTGACATAATGGAAGCAACATTTACTTCTTATCAGGATTTTATGATGATTTCTATACAGCAGCAGGCGCCCACATTTTCCGTAAAAGATGAAACAGGGAGCGTGATAAATCTTTCGGACTTTAGCGGTAAGAAAAATATTGTTTTATATTTTTATCCGAAAGACGATACACCGGGTTGCACGATAGAGGCGAATCAATTTACGCAACATATTCAGGCGTTCACTGATCTCGACACAGTTGTGTACGGCATCAGTAAAGATAGCTGTGATAGTCATGTTGATTTCATCAAGAAGTTTGAGTTACAGGTTGGTTTGCTTGCTGATACTGATGGCAAGTTATGCGAAGACTACGGCGTGTGGCAGGAAAAAGAAAAAAATGGCGTAACGAAAATGGGTATAGCGCGTTCAACTTTTGTTATTGATAAAGCAGGCGTTGTACGTTTTGCAGAGTACGGTGTGGCGCCTGATGGTCATGCTTTGGCTGTTTTAGAAGTTATTAAACAGTTGTAGTTTCTGCCAGGTGACAGACATTAGGTCTGTCACCATGACTTAAAACTTCAGCTCGAAATTTGAGCCTGGAATTTTAGCTTAGAATTTTCCTAAAATTTTAGATAGGCACCTGCAAACACACCATCAAAACTTAAATCCGCATCGGTATCAGAAATGTCATCAAACACATAAGACTGTTTACGATAACCTAATTCTAGTCCAACAAAAAAATCTGTTGTATAAGCAATTTTTGCAGTGAAGTCGGATATGCTGTTGCCTGAGTATGCAATGTAACTTAACTCACCACTAATAGTTAAACCCGGCCAGGGTGTTGCACCGACCATCGCGTAAAGCATTGGAAAGGTTGCGTCGACTGAATCACTATCGCTAATGTTTATAATTGGCCCAGTTGAGGCTTCAATGTTATATGCTATTTTTAAATTTCGGATATTTAAACCGAGATCGAGGCTAACTACATTGTCCAAAATTTCGTAGTAAGCATATAGATCGAGAGATTCAATTGAAACATCATTAATAACATCTCCGCTGAAATCTTTGTCATTAAAGGTGAATACGGGCGTGCTTCCATTACCGTCATGCTCGATTTTAGTATGTACAATTTTAATATTAGGTAGTACAGGAACTGGATGTTCTAAAATAGCAAAAACATACCCCTGCGATTCTTTTTCCCAGAATAAATTATCTGTCACACTGACTTCAGTAGGGTCGCCTACTTTCTGATAGTTACCATCAGGTGTTTCATTCCATACGCCACCACCTACAGAAAAAGATAAGATATCTGCATTTGCCGAAAAGGGAGCTGCCAGAATTAAAGGCAATAAAAGTTGTTTGAAATTCAGCGTTGCAAAATTTGACTGTGGCGCTTTCATAGGGAAACCGTGTGGTAATTATTATAGAGTGGGTGTTTTGGGGAATTTAAAGCAGATGTTGCATACTACAGATAGAGAGTAGTACAGAAAAAAAGCGGCGCTACCGATCATGAGGTAAATATTTGTATTTTATGGTTTTATGGATGCTATCTGTTAGGAGGTTTTATAGTATAAGAACAAGAAATACAATAACTTATTTTGATTTTTTGAATATTTAAAGCGCGCTGAAACTAAAACATTTATCCAGATTGAACTTATCATTGCTGTGTTACTCACAGAGCTATTCATATAAAGACGGAAAACCATATTAATGCAGTGATGATAAAGGCTAAAAGGACGGCCGCCGAGCCCATGTCTTTAGCGCGGCCAGCGAGAGGGTGAATTTCATCACCGAATCGATCAACCACGGCTTCAATTGCAGAATTAAGTATTTCAATCAGCAAAATAAAGACGAGACTTGCCAGTAGAATGGCTTTGTTGGCGTAACCTGGTGCGTAATACAGCGCGATTGGTGCCAGTATCAGGCATAAAAAAAGTTCCTGGCGAAAAGCAGCTTCATAACGAAAAGCGGCTTTAAATCCTAGCCACGAATAACCTGCTGCATTGATGATGCGAGTGACACCGGTTGCGTTTGTTTTAGCCATGACGTTTTCCTATGAATTTTTTG
>CAZCOZ010000018.1:17289-27827 GCA_964500555.1 uncultured Thiotrichaceae bacterium
CTAATTATTATTACTGATTGATTTTATTGAATATTATTTTGTTTATTATGCGATAAATTTGGTCATGATACTGGCAACAAAACAGCTAGGGAAAATATCACATTATATGTGATAGATTTCAGCGTTTTTACAGACTTTTTCAGATAATTTTATATACTTAAATCGGGCATCATACCGAAAGATGCAGCAATATAATATGTATACAGTTGGGAAGTAAATATGTTTACACGAGTACGAACAAAATTTTTAATATTGCCGATGTTGTTTATGGCGATATTTTCGATGCAGCTACAGGCAGCGGAAGTGACTAAAGATCAGATAAAGGGATTAGATGAGCAAGTACAGGATATTAAAAAGGATGTCTTGGCGCTAAGTTCTGAGCTGGCGCAACTGGAAGAAAAATTACTGTTTCCATCGAATACGCAGGTATCTATTTTTGTTTCACTAACAGGTGATGAAAATTTTGTGCTTGATTCTATGCAATTAAAAATGAATGATAAAGTGGTTGCGCAGCACCTATACACATTCAAGGAAGTTGAAGCACTCCGTTTGGGTGGCGTGCAGAGGTTATACACAGGAAATATTAAAACAGGTGATCATAATTTGGTTGCTAGTTTTATCGGTCGCGCTAAATCTGGCGACGAATATCAACGCAGTAACAATATTACTGTATCAAAAGCGGTTGGACCAAAATTTGTAGAAATACAAATTCAAGGTAGCAACGCATCAGATCAAAAAATCAGTTTTAAAAACTGGTAAATATTTTGTACCGTTTTGTCTCAATTGTAACGGCAGTTACGGCTGCATTTCTGTGTAGCTTTTCGCTGCATGCGGCCAGTGGTTTAAAAAACATAGAACTGCGTGATTTATATTTTGGTGAGGTTTTGTATTATGCCTATCAAGACTTACATTTTGATGCTTTATCTCACCTGGATAATGAGCTAAGTCAGTATTATGAGCTAGACGAATCTGAACTTGATCCTTTTCATACGCATCGTGGTCCTGCAGAATTTTCAGTAGGCGATATCGAGCTGCAATATCGAATGACGCAACGTGCTGGTCGTGCGATACAGGTGGTTTTAGGAGAAGGACTTGATTTAGCAACTCGCAATGTAGCAGCTTTGCAATTAGCGCGCGTTTTTTATAAAAAAGATGATCCTCAAAATGCACTATATGCTTTAGATCTAATTCGTGAAGCACCAGAAAAATCACTTTACGATGAAAAATATACGTTAGATGTTTTACGAGGTAAAGAACCGAAGACATTTAGGACGGATGTTGCCTATTTATCGGCGTTGTCCAATATTGGAACAGGGCGCTTCGCCGATGCTGTGAAAACACTTAAGTCACTACGAAATAAGAAAAGGTTAGAAGGTTATGTTCTATACAATTTAGGCATTGCATTAACGCTAAATGATGAAGAGGAAGAAGGTTTAGAGACGTTTGATAAATTAGGTCGAATAAATACAGGGGAAAAAGATTTACTGGCGTTGAAAGATAAAGCAAATCTTAAGCTTGCTTATTATTATTTAGATAAGTCCGATGCAAAAAAAGCAAAAAAATATTTTGAACGTATTCGTTTAGATGGCCCTTATTCTAATCGTGCATTGTTAGGCTCTGGTTGGGTATCAACCGCAGAAAACCAATATGATCGCGCGTTAGTGCCGTGGTCTATTTTGCATAAACGCGATGAAATAAATATTTCAGTGCAAGAATCATTAATGGCGGTACCGTTTGCTTATAGCAAGTTGGGTGCGCATGGCAAAGCGGCTAATCTATATAATCATGCAATGGCGGTATTTTCCAGAGAAATAAAAAATCTGGATAGTTCCATAAAATCTATTCGCAAAGGTAAATTTATTGCGGCATTAGTCGATGAAAATAAACAAAAGGATGAAAATTGGGTAGTTAATTTACGAGAGTTGCCAGAAACGCCAGAAACACGTTATACCCTTCAGTTGCTTGCATCGAATGATTTTCAGGAATCGTATAAAAACTATAAAGACCTTTCGACGTTAAGTGGGCGTATTGATAAGTGGTTGGATGATTTAACAACGTATGAAGAGATGATTGAGTTAAGGCGTGCGCATCTGGAACCGTTATTACCAGTAGTGGAAGAAGCATTTAAGGAAGTTGATGGCAGAATAAATTTGCGTTTAGAACAGCGAAATAATTTGGCAGGGAAATTAAAAAACATGCTGATTGCGCCACGACCAGAATACTTGGCAATGGCAGATGAGCGGCAAGCAAAGGATGTTATTTCTGCGTTAGAAAAAATTGCAGTAACACATCCTGATGCAGTTGATACTGATTTAATGTACCGAGCAAAACGGTTGCGTGGGATTTTATTATGGCGAGTACATAGTGAATACGATCAACGTTTGACTGATGCTTATAATAACCTGGTGGCGTTAGATGAAATTATTGTCGTGTTAAAAGAAAAGTACAATTCGTTTGTTCGTTCACGACAGGCTGCAACACAAAGTTATGAAGGGTATAAAATTCCAATTCGTCAATTAAGAACCCGGCTGTCTTCTGCGCAAAAAAAATTAAAATCTGTGACAGCGAAACAAGGTCGCTTGCTTGAGACGATGGCGATTAATGAACTGGATCTACGCCGTAAGCGATTAGAAGAGTATCAAATTAAAGCGCGTTTTGCATTAGCGGAAAGTTATGACAGAGCGACGACAGCACAGGTTGATGCTGAGATTAAACGGCAGGAGAAAATACGAGCGGACGCACAGGTGAAAAAAGATGCGGATGCCGGTGAAGAACAGTCTGGGTCTGAAAAGTTTTTGCCAAAAGAATATGATAATAGTTCTACGATATTTAAAGAATAAGTGGATGTAATGCGACCACATAGCCTTACATCCCATTTAGTTAAAATAACACTGGCAATGCAGTTTGTGTTTCTATTTTCCTGTTCGTCTGCAAATAGGCCGGATACGATTGCGAGTTTAGAGGGAGTTGAATTCAAGGTTAAGGAAGAGCAGGTCGATGGTAGTCTTGAAAAAGCGATGGTGAGTTATGAAAAGTTTTTGAAGGAAACGCCTGAAACTGCGATGACGCCGGAAGCATTACGTCGCCTGGCCGATCTTAAAATTCAGAAAGAATATAACTCGGATATTCAGATTCGAGATGCAGATGATCAAGCTATTAATAATAGAGTTGTTAATAATTCAGCTATCAATAACCCAGTCGTTCATGGTGCTAAGGCGAAAAATAAATTTCCTGCAAAATTGCCAGCAGTCGTTGATAAAGTAAACGATCCTGTTACGCGTGATATAACGCAAGCAGTTGCTATGCAGGTTCCAAGTACTAAATTTAAACCAGTGCTAGGGGCGACTAAAGATAGTACTGTTGCAGCGAATAGTCCGATTGCTGATGTCAGTGAAAATGAAAAATCATTTAGTGATCGTGCTGTAGAGAAGATAGATTTAGGAGGTGCATCACGAACAAGAAATGCATCATTGGTAAGTCCGGATGCTACGGATGAAGAAAGATTGCATGCAGCTGGAGCGAATGAGGCAATTGAAATTTATAAGGGCTTGATAAAAAAATACCCTTTTTTTGAAAGAAACGATCAAGTGTTGTACCAGTTATCCCGGGCATATGAAGAAATTGGTCAGATAGATATTGCAATGGAAACACTGCAAAAATTAATAACAAATTACCCCGAATCGCGTCATATCGATGAAGCACAATTTCGTCGTGCAGAATACTTCTTTACGCGTAAAAAATATTTAGATTCTGAAGAGGCGTATCAGTCAGTAATAAATTCGGGTGAGGCGTCTGCGTTTTATGAGTTAGCGTTGTATAAGCAGGGTTGGGCTTTCTTTAAACAGGATATGTATGAAGAGGCCTTGCAGAATTTTCTTAAAATGCTTGATTATAAAATTGATAATGGTTATGAATTAGATAATATTGAAAATAAGATAGAGAAGAAACGTATAGATGATACTTACCGTGTTATCAGTTTGAGTTTTTCGTACTTAGGCGGTGCTGAATCTATTACTGAGTATTTTGATAAGTACGGGCGTAAGGATTATGAAGCAAGTGTTTACAGTCATTTAGGTGAACATTTTTTAACAAAACGTCGTTATTCTGATGCAGCAAGTGCTTACGAAACGTATGTAGAAAAAAATCCAATGTCAAAAGAAGCGCCATATTTCAATATGCGTGTTATTGAAATATATAAAAAAGGTGGCTTTCCACGTTTGGTTGTTGAAGCAAAGAAAGCGTTTGCTAAAACCTACAGTGTACGATCTGACTATTGGACATTTTACGATATAAATGAAAGTACAGATGTACTGGCTTTTTTGAAGTCTAATCTGGTTGATTTAGCAAATCATTATCATGCCCTCTATCAAAATCCAAAATTTGTTAAGAAAAAAGAAAACAATTATCAGGAGGCGATTTACTGGTACCGTGAATACCTGGCTTCTTTTGAAAAAGATGAGCAGTCAGCGAAACTTAATAATCAACTCGCGGGTTTGCTACTCGAGAATAAAGATTACCTTGATGCAGCGCAAGAGTATGAACGTACGGCATATGATTATCCTGGATATGATGAATCTGCCAGTGCAGGTTATGCGGCCGTTTTTGCCTATCGTGAGCATTTAAAAGTTGTTAATCAGTCTCAGCGTAATGATGTTAAACGAGAAATTATTCGCAGTTCGATTAAGTTTTCAGAATTCTTTCCTAAAAATGAAAACGCGGCTGTTGTGTTAGTGGCTGCGGTTGATGATTTGTATGAACTTGAAGATTACGAGCAGGCAATAATCTATGGGCGTCGAGTTATAACGGAATATCCTGATTCAGATAAAAAGCTACTGCTTTCTGCGTGGACAGTGGTTGCTCATGCATCGTTTGATACTGCTGATTATGTAGAAGCAGAAAAAGCTTATATCGCGACATTGTCATTTATCGATAAAGCGGATGAAAAATATAATGTCTTAAGTGAAAATCTTGCGGCTTCTGTTTATAAGCAGGGTGAGCAGGCGAGAAGTTTAGGTGATCATAAAACGGCTGCGGATCACTTCCTTCGTGTTGCTCAAGTAGCGCCTAATTCTAAAATTAGACCAACTGCAGAATACGATGCGGCGGCAGCGTTAATACAGTTGAAACAATGGGCAACAGTTTCTGCGGTGTTAGAAGGGTTTAGGTTGCGTTATCCAGAACATGAATTATTGCCTGATATTACTAAAAAATTAGCAGTAGTTTATAAAGAAGATAAACAATATCAAAAAGCAGCGGAAGAGTTTGAACGTATTGAAAAAGAAAATCCCAATGATGAGAACTTGCGTCGTGAAGCACTAGCAGAAGCCGCTGATCTTTATGAAAAAGTTAAATCAACAACAAAAGTTTTAGCTGTTTATCAAAAAATCGCTGATTATTTTCCTAAGCCTATTGAAGATGCGCTTGAAGTTAGACATAAAATTGCCGAAATATATTTATCGCAAAACGATGATGTTCGATATATTTCCGAATTAAATAAAATCGTTAGTATTGATGCGGCAGGCGGTGAAGGTCGAACAGAGAGGACGAAGTTCCTCGCAGGAAATGCAGCATTGATTCTAGCAGAGCCTAAGCTGGCATTGTTCCAGGAGGTTGCATTAGTCGAGCCGTTTCAGCAGAACCTGATAGTGAAAAAACAACGCATGCGGGATGCGATCAAAACGTATAATCAATTAGTTGAATATCAGGTAGGAAATGTTACTGCGGCGGCAACTTATTATATTGCAGAAATATATTACGAGTTTAATGTAGCGCTCGTTAAATCTGAGCGACCGACTAACCTTAATGAAGAAGAGCTGGAAGAGTATGAACTTGTAATCGAAGAACAGGCCTATCCGTTTGAAGAAAAAGCAATTGAAGTGCATGAAAAAAATATGGAGTTATTAGATGTTGGTATATATAACGAGTGGATTGATAAGAGTATTGCACGTTTGGCTGTTATGTTACCTGCTCGTTATGCGAAAACAGAAGAAGCCAGTGCACCTGTGATGTGGATTCAATCTGGACAGGGAGGTAGGGATAAGCGACAGGATGGTAGCCCATTTAATACCAGTAAATTATCGGGTAGTGGTTTAAGAAGTAAGTCTACGGATGAAAAGGTTGAGGTAATAGAATGACAGGCATTTTTAAAATTGGAGTATTCAATAGGTATTTCATTTGTTTTTTCATGATATTTTTGACTGCATGTTCTGGTAATAATATTAAAGAAGATGCTGGAGATATAAGTAGAGGCATGCCTTTTATTAATGTAGATGCAGCAGTGGAGAAAGACTTTAATCACGCTGTGTCACTGATGCAGTCGAACAAAAATAAACTTGCTGTTACCATTTTAAAAACAGTGGTGGCGCGTGAAAAAAGATTGCCTGTGCCTTTTGTTAATCTGGCTATAGCGTATAACCGACTGGGTGAAAAACAATTAGCTGAAGATAATTTAGTTAATGCATTAAAGCTGGATGCTGGTCATGCCGAAGCGAATAATGAGTTGGGCATGATCTACCGTAAAGCGGGTAAATTTAAAGCGGCACGCAGTGTTTATGAAAATGCGATTGAGGCAAACCCAGCTTATTTGCCAGCAAAGAAAAATCTGGGTATTTTATGTGACCTGTACCTGCGTGATTTTGATTGTGCGTACGAACAATTCAGCGCTTATCTTGAGGCTAGACCGAATGATAAAACAATGGCGATCTGGATTGCAGATGTAGAGCGACGGTAATAAATATCCCCTTAAATTATGACGAATGACTATGCGTGTTATGAAGTTAAAGCTAAAGCGAATGAGAAAATTTAGCTGTTTGTACAGGTTTGCACGTTTTGTTAGTAACGTATGATGGTTGAATTTCCAACAAATATTGTGGGTGCAGTAATTATGCTAATAAGAACTATACTAAATGGGATTTTAATTTTCCTGATGCTGAGTGGTATTGCGCATGCTGAAGAGGGAGAAATTTCAGGCCAAACAAACGTTTTGGTTGATTCCCAGGTCAAAGAGCTATCGGGTATTTCTATTATAGGTAGTAAGGAAACACCTAAATCACTTTATATTGTGCCATGGCAAAATTCAGAGGTGGGCGTTGCTACAGGCTTACGATCGGGGCTATTAGATGACAGTATGCGCCCACTAGATAAAGACGTTTTCTTACGTGAACTTGATTTCTATGAATTGAGTCACAGTAAGAATGAGCAGTAATTTGTAATAATAATGAGAAGTTTTCGGTTTTAAAACATATTATTATTTCGCAGCAATAAATATTGTTAACATTTTGTCGATAACGATATTAATTACAATTTTTAAATCCGTAACCATTTAAAACATGAGGAGTACATGATGGAGACAATCCAGGCTATTGTGCAATTTTTCCAGACCGGTGGTGTATTTATGTACCCCATTTTAATTATATTTTCTTTTGGCTTGGCTATCTGTATTGAAAGATATATAAAGCTGGCAGGTATTGGTAGAACCAATAAAAAGGTCTGGGACAGCATACACCCATTACTTGATGCCGGTGATTTTGATGTTGCGCGTAATGTTGTTGCTGATAATAAATCAACTATCGCGACTTTATTAAGTATGGGGTTGTCTCGTCAAGGTTCAGTCAGGCGGCGTGATGATATTGAAATCGCTATGGAAGAAAGCATGATGGAAGTTGTTCCCGTGCTTGAAAAGCGTACACCTTACATCGCACTGTTCGCCAATATTTGTACTTTACTGGGTCTGCTGGGTACGATTATGGGTCTGATTGAAGCGTTTACTGCAGTAGCAAATGCGGATCCTGCTGAAAAAGCAGACTTGTTATCGGCCAGTATTTCGGTAGCGATGAACACGACGGCGTTTGGTTTGATGGCCGCGATTCCATTATTAATTTTCCACGCAATGATTTCATCCAAAACCAGTGACATTATTGACAGTCTTGAAATGGCGTCAGTTAAAACAATGAACATGATCGCCGATTTCTCTAAACGTCAATCGGCACTGGCTGCCACAAATGGCTAGAAAACATCATTACAGACGGCCGAAGAAAGAGCCGCCTGAACTCAATATCACAACCTTCCTTAACCTGATGGTTGTGCTCGTTCCGTTTTTGCTTATTACTGCGGTTTTTTCTCGCATTGCTGTGCTTGAATTAAGTCTGCCTGTTGGTAATTCTGATAGTAATGATGAAGAGACATTAACGATTGAAGTGATTGTGCGCGAAACGGGTTTGCAATTGAGTGACGGTAAGCAAATTTTAGAAACATTGCCTTTATTATCAAATATTACATTACCTGTTGATGCAGATGGTACGAAAGATATAAGCAAGCTTTACGATATAAAGTCATTGGCCAATTATTTGATAAAGCTAAAGAAAGAATACCCAGCTAAAACAGATGCTTTAGTTTTAATGGAAGAGAATGTTGAATATCGCACATTAATTAGAATAATGGACTCTGTTCGTTCTACCTTTGTTCGTGAAAAAGGTGAAGAAGGCGAAGGTGACGTGCTTCAGCAAATGGTTCTTTTTCCTGATATTTCTATTGGCGATGCGCCAGTTATTTCTACAGGTGATTCTGGTGTTTCTCCTGCGACGGATACTGATATGGGTGATGCGTCATGAGAAACAGTCGTCGCCTAAAACGTAAGGGACGTGGTGGGAGAGGTTTAACTAACGCTAGTTTGAACATGGTTGCACTAATGGATATATTTACCATTCTGGTATTTTTTCTATTAGTCAATTCTGCTTCTAGCGATGTTATGGAGCCACCTAAAAATATTAAATTGCCATATTCTACGGTGGATGCAGCGCCTCGTGAAACAGTCGTTGTGATGATAACGCCTGAAGATATTTTAGTGCAGGGCCAACCAGTTGCAAAAACACAAGATGTTTTAAAAAGTAAAGATACTGTTATTGCGGAAGTGAGGGATCGTTTGTTATTACAGAAGAAAAAAGTTATAGGCATAAAAACAAAAACAGTATCAGAGAGTCTGGAAGTAACTGTGCTTGCGCATCGAACAGTACCATTTCACTTGATGAAAAAAATTATGTCTAGTTGTACCAGCGCGGGTTATTCTGAAATTTCACTTGCCGTTATTCAAAAAGCGAAAGGCAAAGGTTAGTGTAGATTCTCGTGTTTGAAGAAACGTTTAAAAATCAAGGAGAGATCAATCGTCAGATCGAGGAGACTCGTCGACGGTTGCGTGAACTTGAAGCGATGGAGGTCGATGCGCTTGGCGAATTAAAACAGCTAACGAGTGAGCGAGAAAAATATTCTGCTTTAGCTGAAATTAGTGGCCAGCTAGACAAGTTGGAAAAAGCAGGTGGTGCTGATTTATTTTGGGGAGAAAACTACGATAAGGCCGTTGTTGTTGAGCACCAGCAGAAGCTGAAGAGTTTGGTTGCTGAGTTTGATGCACGTTTAAACCAACTGCAAAACAAACAAAATGAGCAGGGAGAAAGTGTTGAAAGCTTAACCGCTAAAATTAATATTCTAAATGAAGAGTCGCTTCAACTGCAAATGCAGGAAGAGGAAGCGGCAGAAGAGTTTGTCATTGAACGTGAAGTGACAAAATTACCCTTCCGTGCGCTTAACATGCCGTGGAATCGTGATAGTAGCGACCAGAAAGGATTTAGAAAAGTTTTATTGATGGTTTTATTTTTTACCTGTTTACTTGGTGTTTTAATACCGATGTGGAAAATTCCTGTACCAGATCGTATTGAGGTTGTTGAAATACCTAAGCGTTTGGCTAAATTGATGTTGGCCAAGAAAATACCGCCACCACCAGCTAAAATTGAAAAGAAAGAGCCAAAAAAGGAAGAGAAGAAAGACGAGAAGAAAAAAGAAAAAGAAGTTAAAAAGAAAGAAGAGAAAAAAGTCGAGAAGCCTAAGCCTGAAAAGGTTGAGCAACCAACGCCAGAGCCTGTTATTACAAAACGTAAAAAAGCAGAACGAGCAGGTTTGATGGCCTTTAAGGATGACTTTGCTGATCTTATCAGTGATACCACCAGCGATGTGAAGCTGGGCTCTGCTGCGAAGATAAGTGGTAAAGGAAAAGTCAGTAAGGCGAAAAAAGCGACGCGCTCTTTAGTTACAGCTGCTAATGCGGGTGGTTCAAGTGGTGGTATTAATACCGCAGCGTTGAGCCGCGATGCTGGCGGTGGCGGTAAAGGAATGGCGAGCGTTGGTGTCTCTCAGGTGGAAAGTTCGATTGGCGAAGGTAAATTTGCAGGCGATGATCGGCCATTAAGTGGTGATGGTGCAGCACCTTCGCGCACGGATGAAGAGATTCAAATTGTATTTGATCGCTATAAAGCTGCGTTATATCGTATCTATAATCGCGAGCTACGCAAAAATCCAACGCTGCAGGGAAAAATGGTTTTACGTTTAACGATCGAGCCTGATGGTAACGTGTCTGCCTGTTCAGTTGATTCCAGTGATATGGATTCACCAACGTTGAGTGAAGGTATTTCGGCTCGCGTAAAAAGATTTAAATTCGGTGCGAAGGACGGTGTTCCGACTGTGACTATCCTTTATCCTATCGATTTCTT
>CAZCOZ010000019.1:0-1248 GCA_964500555.1 uncultured Thiotrichaceae bacterium
TTTAATTCGATCTGCGCGCAAATGTATTGGCACGGTTTCAACTGAATGGCTCGCCGTTTTATGCTCTGACACAGGGCCAACATCACCACCACAAATTTCACGAATTAATTCTGTTGCCCGTTCAATAGCATGTACTTGCAAATGCGTATCAACTCCGCGCTCAAAGCGATGAGACGAATCGGTATGCAAGCCATAACTTCTAGCTTTACCCGCTATAAATTCTGGTTTAAAGAAAGCGCTTTCAAGAAAAACATCCTTCGTTGAATCATCAACGGCGGTATTTTCACCGCCCATTACACCTGCGATTGCAAGTGCCTGTGATTTATCAGCAATAACTAAAGTATTATCCTGCAACTCAATTTCTTTACCATCTAATAAAGTTATTTTTTCTTTAACGTTTGCATAACGAATAGTGATTTTGCTATCTAATTTTTGTAAATCAAAAGCGTGCATGGGTTGACCCAGTTCAAGCATAACGTAATTGGTAATATCAACCACGGGACTCAAGCCACGAATGCCACTCCGACGTAAACGTTCTAACATCCATAAAGGCGTTTCTACGTTTACATTAACGCCCTTGATTACTCTACCTGCATAGTGTGTACAGGCATCTTTAGCCTGTATCTCAACGGGGAATTCATCTTTGATCGTCTGCTTATATGGAGCCCATTCTTGTTCTGTAACTTCACACTGATTCAGCGCACCCAATTCTCTGGCGATACCGGCGATACTTAAACAGTCGCCTCGGTTTGGCGTTAAGTCCAGTTCAATTATCGTATCATCAAGCTGTAAATACTCAGTTAAACTTTGTCCCAATGGTGCATCATTCGGTAATTCCATCAAACCGTCAGCGCTGTCCGCTAAACCTAATTCTTTTTCAGAACAAAGCATACCAAACGACTCAATACCTCTAAGTTTTGCGGGTTTTATTTTCCATGAACCATCATCACCCGGTAACACCGCACCCACTTTAGCCAGAGGAATATGCAAACCTTCTCTCACATTCGCTGCGCCGCAAACAATTTGTACCGTTTGCGTTCCATCGTTTACCTGACAAACATTTAATTTATCCGCATCAGGATGTTTTTCTAATGATTCAACGCGCGCAACTACAACTTCGGTGAACTCACCTGATGCAGGTGTAACGCTATCAACTTCCAGGCCGGCCATGGTTAATTGATCACACATTTCCTGTGTCGACAATGCTGGATTCACCCAGCTTCTTAACCATTGTTCACTAAAATTCAT
>CAZCOZ010000019.1:1348-17324 GCA_964500555.1 uncultured Thiotrichaceae bacterium
CGTAAATCATTAACGCCATAACGCAACATTGCCAAACGCTCGACACCCATACCAAATGCGTAACCAGTATATTTTTCGGTATCAATACCCGCGGATTCGAATACTTTAGGGTGCACCATTCCGCAGCCCAAAACTTCTAACCAACCAGTATGCCCACAAACACGGCAACCTTTTCCTTCACACATCACACATTGAATATCGACTTCAGATGATGGTTCGGTAAAAGGAAAATAAGAGGGTCTAAATCGAGTTTGTAAATTTTCATTTTCAAAAAATTGTTTTAGAAAATCAGCAAGTGTACCCATTAAATCAGCAAAGCTAACATTCTCATCCACCAACAAACCTTCTACCTGATGAAACATCGGCGTATGCGTTAAATCGGAATCACAACGATACACACGCCCTGGCGCAATAATGCGTAGTGGTGGCGGATTATTTTCCATGTGCCTGACCTGCACGGGTGAGGTATGAGTACGCAATAAAGTATTAGCATCAAAATAGAAAGTATCGTGCATTGCACGTGCAGGATGATGCGAGGGAATATTTAAGGCTTCGAAGTTATGGAAATCATCTTCGATTTCTGGACCTTGCGCAACAGCAAAACCTAACTGTGAGAACAGGTTTTCAATGCGTTCCATAGTGCGAGTAACAGGATGTAAACCACCGGCCTGCTGACCACGTCCTGGCAAACTAACATCTACTTTTTCACTGGCTAAACGAGCGTTTAACCTTTCTTCTTCCAAAGTTTGTTTGCGTTGTTCCAGTGCCTGCTGAAGTTCGCGTTTGGCATTATTAATATTCTGTCCAGCAGATTTTTTTTCTTCTACTGGAAGCTTGCCCAGTGTCTTTAATAAAGACGTTAACTCACCTTTTTTACCAAGGTAATTAACTCGAATCTGATCAAGTAGTTCCAGATTGTCAGCCGCATTGATTTTTTCTAATGCATCAGCGGTTAACTTTTGTAAATCCACGCTTTGCTCCTATATAGAAGTGTTGTTTTTATTTAAAGGTAACATTTCCACAATCATAACTCGCTGTGAAAAATATTTTGCCGCGAAAGACGCAAAAAAACGCAAAAACAACTTAAAGTTTTTAACAATTTGCGTTCTTCGCGTCCTTTGCGGCAAAAAATATTTTCTTGTTTACAATAAAAAAGGGGAAGCGCACTCCCCCTTTGTACTGATTAAGCTTATTCAGGCTTTCACCTGAAAGTCACTCGCAATGTTTAAGCGGCGAGTGCTTCTTTTGCTTTATCAGCTATTTTTGTAAATGCGGCCATATCATGGACGGCTAGATCAGCAAGCACTTTACGATCAATGCCAATCTCAGCTTTTGATAAACCGTTGATTAAACGACTGTATGTAATACCGCATTCAGCTGCTGCTGCATTGATACGCACTATCCATAATGCACGGAACAGTCGTTTTTTAACACGGCGGTCACGGTAAGCATATTGCCCAGCTTTAATAACGGCCTGATGTGCCACACGATAAACACGACTACGTGCTCCGTAATAACCTTTGGCTTTGGCTAAAACTTTTTTATGTTTAGCTCTGGCTTGTACGCCTCTTTTTACTCTTGGCATTGTTCTATATCTCTATACTAATTATGTATCTTTACTATCTGATATGCACGGTGACTTACACGTACGGCAACATACGTCTAATCATCTTAGTATCATTCTCATGCACTGTTTTATCATCACGCAAATGACGTTTACGCTTAGTGCTCTTCTTCGTCAAAATATGACGACGGTGTGACTGGCCACGTTTAAATTTGCCAGAACCGTTTTTGCGGAAACGTTTTGCTGCACCGCTGTTTGTTTTCATCTTAGGCATAAGCCTTCTCCAATAATACTAACTGTGTCTTTGCGAGCATAAGATTGCTTCGTTCCTCGCAATGACGATAATTTATTTCGTTTTCTTTATTTCGTTTTCTTTATTTCGTCTTCACTTATTTCGTCTTCTTGGGTCCTAAAACCATAACCATCTGCCTACCTTCCATTCCTGGCATTTGCTCTACATTGGCAATCTCTTCCAGATCGGCAACAACGCGCTTCAATAATTCCATGCCCAGTTCCTGATGAGCAAATTCACGACCTCTGAAACGCATGGTCACTTTGGTTTTATCACCGGCTTCAAGAAATTTAGTCAGCTTACTCAACTTAACGTTGTAGTCGCCTACTTCCGTACGTGGGCGGAACTTAATTTCTTTTACCTGAGTGCGACGTTGTTTCTTCTTCGCACCCTGTTTCTTTTTGCTGTTTTCAAAGCGGAATTTACCAAAATCCATGATTCGGCAAACAGGCGGCGCCGCATTTGGCGAAACCTCAACTAAATCCAACCCAACACCCACTGCTTTTTGTAGCGCTTCTTCGCTTGTCATTACGCCAAGCTGATTACTTTCCTGATCAATTACCCGAACTTGCGGATAGTTAATGTCGCTATTTATGCGTGTTTTTTTTGGTGATGCGATAGTTTTATTCCTCTAAATTGTTGTCTTTACAAACAGCATGACCGCGACACGCGATCTCCGATGAGAACCGGTTTGCCAGGTCTTCGAGAGACATAGCACCCAGGTCTTCACCGCTTCGCGTGCGGACGGCCACTGTATTCGTTTCAAGCTCCCGATCGCCAACAACCAGCATATAGGGAACCCGCTGTAAAATGTGTTCGCGGATTTTATAGCCTACCTTCTCATTTCTCAAGTCCAATTCGACCTTAAATCCCTGTGAAATGAGATTTTTTTGCACTTTTTGGGCAAATTCGGCCTGTTTGTCCGTAATATTGAGAACCACGGCCTGAACAGGGGCTAACCAAAGCGGAAATTTGGCCTCGTGTTCTTCGATCAAAATACCCACAAATCGTTCAACTGAGCCCAATATTGCACGATGTAGCATCACTGGTACACGCCGACTATCATCTGCAGCAATATATTGCGCATCCAGACGACCCGGCATGGAAAAATCCACCTGCATGGTGCCGCATTGCCATTCTCGTCCCAGGCAGTCTCTCAATACAAATTCGATTTTAGGGCCATAAAATGCGCCCTCACCTGGCTGCAGTTTCCAGTCCAGTCTTTTATTGTCGAGCGCAACTTCTAGCGCTTTTTCTGCTTTATCCCACGCCTCATCATCACCCACGCGCTCTTCTGGGCGAGTAGACAATGCAACCTGTATATTGGTGAAACCAAAATCTTCATACACTTCGTAAACCAAATCAATGAAAGCAGACACTTCATCCTGCACCTGATCTTCGGTACAAAAGATATGTGCATCATCCTGCACAAAGTTTCTGACTCGCATCAAGCCGTGTAATGTGCCCGATGGTTCATTTCGATGACAGGAACCAAATTCAGCCATGCGCAATGGTAGATCGCGGTAACTTTTTAAACCTTGATTAAACACCTGAATGTGACACGGACAGTTCATCGGTTTAATCGCATAATCACGACTTTCTGAATGCGTGGTAAACATCATGTCACCGAACTTATCCCAGTGACCCGATTTTTCCCACAGGCTACGATCAACTATTGATGGTGTATGAATTTCCTGATAATCATGTTGACGCAATTTTTCACGAATATAATTTTGCACCGTGAGATAAATCGACCAGCCTTTGTCATGCCAAAAAACCATGCCCGGCGCTTCTTCCTGCATATGGAAGAAGCCCAATTTTTTTCCTAATTTTCGATGATCGCGTTTTTCTGCTTCTTCCAGTTGATGCAAATATGCATTCAACTGTTTTTTATCTGGCCATGCCGTACCGTAAACACGGGTTAGCATTTCATTATCCGAATCACCTCGCCAGTAAGCACCAGCGACTTTCATTAGTTTAAAACCTTTACCCAACTTACCCGTGCTCGGCATATGCGGGCCACGGCAAACATCAAACCAGTCACCCTGACGATAAATGGAAACTTCTTCATCTTCGGGGATGATGTCTTTAATAATTTCAACTTTATATTCTTCGCCAATACCAGCAAAGGTTTTGATTGCCTGATCACGATCCATCACTTCGCGAACAATCGGTAAATCACGTTTTACAATTTCACGCATACGGTCTTCGATTGTTTTTAGATCATCATCGGTGAATGGTTTGTCGCGAGCAAAGTCGTAATAAAAACCGTTTTCAATGGCTGGGCCAATTGTTACCTGTGTACCGGGAAATAATTCTTGAACTGCCTGAGCCATTATGTGCGCAGCGTCATGACGCATTAATTCTAATGCTTCTTCATTTTTTGAAGTGATAATGACGAGATCAGCATCGTTATCAATAAGAAATGATGCATCGACCAGGTCACCGTTTACGCGACCCGCCAATGTCGCTTTAGCCAGACCAGGGCCGATATCAGCAGCAACATCCATCACAGTCAATGACGCATCGAAAGAACGCTGAGTACCATCAGGCAAAGTAATAACAGGGTTATTTTGTGGCATGTTTTCTCCAGTGGCGATCACTACTAAAGACCGCTTGTTTTTTTGTCTGCATCGTAATGAAGATGCGAATAAATTTGGTAGGCACAGGCAGATTCGAACTGCCGACCTCTACCATGTCAAGGTAGCGCTCTAACCAACTGAGCTATGCGCCTAAAGAGGCCGGAATGATACGTTGATGCGCCGTATGTTGCAAGGATTAGCAGGAACACAAGAACTAATAAAGCTAGACTTTAACCTGGCGGCCAAGTCATCGTGCGTCCAGCTAAAAAGTGCATATGAATATGGAAAACAGTTTGTCCCGCCTGTTCATTTGTGTTGACCACAAGGCGATACCCACCATCATTGATGTTTTTGTCAGTGGCAATTTTTTTTGCGGCGCTAAATAATTTTCCCATCATTAATTCGTCAATTTGTTCGACATCATTAATCGTTGATAAATGTTTTTTAGGAATAATCAATAAATGCGTTGGCGCTTGCGGATTAACATCATTGAAAGCCATAACATCATCGTCTTGATAAATAATGTCAGCGGGTATTTCACCATCACGAATTTTACAAAATAAACAATCAGTCATAATTCTCACCTTAGTATTACTAATCTAACTCAAGAAATAATTAAGAATCGAAACGTTGCCGCCCACTAAACGCATGCGCCAATGTACCTGAATCGATGTATTCCAGTTCACCACCGAGCGGAACGCCGTGAGCGATACGTGTTGTTAATATTTTGTGTCGAAGCGCCATATCCGAAATATAATGCGCCGTGGCTTCACCTTCTACCGTAGGATTTGTCGCTAAGATTAATTCTTTAACCTCACCGCCCGCCAGCCTTGCCTCCAGTAATTCCAAACCTAATTCAGCAGGGCCTATTCCATCGAGTGGTGACAGGTGTCCCATCAAAACAAAATATTTACCACGAAATTCTGCCGTATGTTCAATGGCAAAAACATCTGCCGGTGTTTCAATCACACATAACGCGCCATTTTCACGTGAGCGACTTTGGCATATTTCGCAATGTTCTGTTTCACTTAAGGTTCGACACATCGAACAATGACCAATTTTTTCTACTGCTTCGGTTAATGCAGATGAAAGTTTTTTTGCACCGTCCGTATCACGTTCGAGTAAATGAAAGGCCATACGCTGCGCCGATTTTGGACCGACCCCGGGCAAGCATTTTAAAGCATCGATTAATTGCTGAAGTAAAGGCGACATACTAAAAAATTAGAACGGTAACTTCATACCAGCAGGCAAATTTAAACCTGAAGTCACACCCGACATTTTTGAAGACGATTCCTGCTCAATTTTCCTTACTGCATCATTCACCGCTGCTGCCACCAAATCTTCAATCATATCCTTGTCGTCTTTCATTAAACTTTCGTCAATATTAACGCTACGCAATTCATGCCGCCCATTCATAACCACTGATACCATACCACCACCAGCCTGCCCTTCCACTTCCATATTGGCAATTTCCTGCTGCGCTTTTTGCATGTCTTCCTGCATTTTTTGCGCCTGCTTCATCATATTACCTATTCCACCTTTCATAATAACCTCTCTAAACTTTTAACTTGTTTAATCTCAATCGCATCTACGTTACGGGTTTCACTGACCCTGGAATTATTTCTGCATTAAACTGTTCTTTTAATGTTTGCGCAAAACTATCTTCGTTGATTGATTGTTCTGCCTGTTGTTGACGCTCACTGGTTTCGCGTTGCACGGTTTTAGCGGGTGATTCAGTTTTTATTTGTTGCACAACTTTTATGTTTAAGCGCGCATCAACATTAAAGTATTCACCCAATGCCTGCTGTAGCCGTTGTTTTGCTTTTGGATTGATTAAGTTACTATGACCATTTTCAATTTCCAGCTCAATATTATGACCATCGCGCTGTTTAAACGTGCAGTTGATTGCCAATTGTTTAACCAAACCGCCCAGACCTAAAGCGTTCACAATTTCACGCCAGTCATTTGATGCTGCCTGTTGTGCATTACTCGCTGTCG
Source organism: uncultured Thiotrichaceae bacterium (assembly GCA_964500555.1). Lineage (GTDB taxonomy): Bacteria > Pseudomonadota > Gammaproteobacteria > SZUA-229 > SZUA-229. The sequence goes on from CAZCOZ010000019.1 coordinate 7,785, forward strand.
CGACACTCGATATATTTTGTGGCGCACTTGCGACGGGTGATGTTGTCGGTTTGTTTTCCTGAACGGAGCTTCTACTCTGGTTTCTATCCTGACTCAACTTTTGGCTCACAGCAGCTCGCTGCACCACCGAGTCCTGTGACGCTGATTTTGGCGACACAGGTGATGATGCAACTGACGATTTTGCACCGGCCGAATCAACACTTACAGGTCTAAATGCCAGCATACGCAGCAAAACCATTTCAAAACCGTTTCGGGCATCAGGCGACAACGGTAAATCACGTCGTCCAATCAATGCAATTTGATAAAACAATTGCAAGTCTTCAGCTGAAATTTCTTCACTTAATTTTAGTAGTGTTTCGCGTGCACTCACAAACTCATCTAATGCTTCTGGCACTGTTTTCGCCAAACTCATGTGATGCAAAATACTTAAAATTTCAGCTAACACATTTTCGAAATCTGGCGACAACTCGGCTAAATCTGCCACAACCATCATTGTTTTCGAAGCGTCACGTGTTAACACCGCTTTTAATAAATTAATCACTTTGTCACGCGACACACTGCCTAACATGTCACGCACTTCCTGTTCCTGAATAGCACCACCACCAAAGGCGAGTGCCTGATCAAGCAAACTCAGGGCGTCACGCATACTGCCATCTGCCGCCTCAGCTATTAACTGCAATGCGGTTACATTATGCTCTACATTTTCCTGAGTCAGTATATGTTGCAGGTGACTAATAATAAGACTAACCGGCAAACGTTTGAGATTAAACTGCAAACAACGCGAGAGAATCGTTACCGGTAATTTCTGCGGATCGGTAGTTGCCAGTAGAAATTTTACATGCGGTGGCGGTTCTTCTAATGTTTTCAATAACGCATTAAAACTGCTTTTGGAAAACATGTGTACTTCGTCGATTAGATAAACTTTGTAACGCCCGCGTGTGGGTGCGTATTGCACGTTTTCCAGTAACTCACGCGTATCATCAACACCGGTACGCGAAGCCGCATCGACTTCAATTAAATCGATGTAACGCCCTTCGGCAATTTCTTTACAGGTCGAACATTCACCACAGGGAGTTGAGGTGATGCCAGTTTCGCAGTTTAAGGATTTTGAAAAAATACGCGCGATGGTCGTCTTGCCAACACCGCGTGTACCGGTGAACAAATAGGCATGATGCAGGCGGTCGTCATTCAACGCATTAACTAAAGCGCGCTGAACATGTTCCTGCCCCACTAACTCCTGGAAATTTTGTGGACGCCATTTACGCGCCAGGACTTGATAACTCACACTGGATAACTCACTCTGGATAGCTCACACTAAATAACTCATGCTAAATTCACGAAGAAAAATCATCTGTAGAGTCTATCGAAGAATGTGCAAAAAGAACACGCAAAGTTTACGGTTGAGAGTCGTGAGAATCGATATTTAAAGAGAAAATAACGAAAAAATAAGGTGGCGGCCTGCCCCAGCACACCCCGGCACCCGAGGTCACCGTTACCGTTGCTTCCTTCCGGACCTGGCGGAGTTCACAGTTTATCGTCGCGAGGGGACCAGAACAGGCCACCATAAGCCGCGCATTATAGGCTACCTCTATTCATTAAGGCAACCAAGATTATTCATATTCAATGAAATATCATTCGCAATACTATTTCTTCAGCTCAAACTATTCAAAGCCTGCCACTCATTGTGATGTATAATGCGCGCTTAGTTTATGCTCAGATTATTTATGCTGAGATTACTAAGCAGCAGATTAAACGACAAATAATAATAACAAACCCACTTCGACGAAATGAAATCAACCTTACGTATTGCGACACGAAAAAGCCCTTTAGCGCTGTGGCAAGCTGAACATGTGAAAGCGCGTTTGCAGGAAGCACATAAAGGCCTGAAGGTTGAGCTGGTCACTTTCACCACACAGGGTGACAAAATTCTGGATACGCCATTAGCAAAAATTGGCGGTAAAGGTTTATTCGTCAAAGAGTTAGAAGTCGCCATTCTTGACGGCAAGGCGGATATTGCAGCGCATTCAATTAAAGATGTGCCAATGGAATTCCCCAAGGGTTTGTTTTTAGCCACTATACTCGAACGCGAAGAACCCTGTGATGCTTTTGTCTCCAACGATCACAGCTCTATTCAATCGCTGCCAGAAGGCTCTGTTGTTGGCACCTGTAGCCTACGTCGTCGCAGCCAGCTATTAAGCAAACGGCCTGATTTAAAAATCAAAGATTTACGTGGCAATGTAAATTCAAGATTAGAAAAACTCGACAATGGCGATTACGACGCCATCATCCTTGCCTGCGCTGGCCTTATTCGATTAGATATGGAAAAACGCATTAAGCAACGCATTTCTTCATCATGGATTCTGCCCGCTGTTGGTCAGGGTGCGGTTGGTTTAGAAGCGCGTGAAGGTGATGAGGAAGTGCTTAATTTAATTTCCGTTCTGCAGCATGATGATACTACTGATCGCATTATTGCCGAGCGCGCGCTTAACAGAAAACTCGAAGGTGGTTGCCAGGTTCCTATAGCAAGCTACGCAATGTTAGATGGCGACACCTTGCATCTTCAAGCACTCGTTGGCGAACCTGACGGCAGTAAAATTGTACAGGGTGATATCAGCGGGCATCGCAGTGAAGGCGAAAAATTGGGTGCAAAGTTAGCCGAAGATTTATTATCACGTGGCGCAAAAGAAATTTTAGAAAAACTGTATAACAAAAAATAATAGAAAGGTGGCCGAGCGGCTGACTAAAATCGTCAGGAACGATTTTGAACATTTTCAATGTTTCTCTGAAAATGGCCCATGGGGTGAGGCACACGACGTGCCGAATAACGCGTATGAGCGTGCGCCTTGGTTCATAAGAATACAAAGATACAAAACAAAATATACAATTATTATATTTATAGAGAGGTGGCCGAGCGGCTGAAGGCGCACGCCTGGAAAGTGTGTAAACCGAAAGGTTTCGAGGGTTCGAATCCCTTCCTCTCTGCCAATAAACTCCGCACAGCATCAAATGATTTCCGAGCCACTCGACTCTTTACTCAACGACGACCAAAAACACGTCTGGCATCCATACAGTTCAACTCCGTCGAACATCCCCATATTTCCAGTCAAATCCGCTAATGGCGTTTATCTAACACTGGAAGACGGCCGACAATTAATCGACGGCATGTCATCCTGGTGGTGCGCGATTCATGGCTATAACGTTCCAGAATTAAACAACGCGATTAAGCAACAGTTAGAAAAAATGGCACACGTTATGTTTGGTGGACTCACCCATGCGCCAGCGGTTCAGCTATGTAAGAAGTTAGTTGAGATAACACCTGAAAAACTTGAAACCGTTTTTCTTGCTGACTCGGGTTCTGTTTCCGTTGAAGTAGCGATGAAAATGGCTGTTCAATATTGGCAGGCAAAACAACTGCCGCAGAAACAGAAATTTGTTAGCTTAAAAAAGGGCTATCATGGAGATACCCTTGGTGCGATGTCAGTATGCGATCCTGTGACAGGAATGCACCTTTTATTTACTGATATTCTGGCAAAAAATTACTTCGCTCCCTCACCAAAATGTAAATTTGAAAAAACCTGCCAGACAGATGATATTGTTGAATTAGAAACCCTCTTTAAAAACCATCAAGATTCTATTGCTGCATTAATTCTCGAACCTATTGTGCAGGGCGCAGGCGGCATGAAATTTTATTCTGCCGATTATTTAAAACAGGCAAAGGTATTATGCGAACAACATAATATCCTGTTAATCACCGATGAAATTGCGACAGGATTTGGCCGCACGGGAAAATTATTCGCCTGTGAACATGCCGATATTTATCCTGATATTTTATGCCTGGGAAAATCATTAACGGGTGGCTATTTAACACTTGCAGCAACGCTTTGCACAAAAGAAATCAGCAACATAATTAGTAACAACCCACCTTATATTTTTATGCATGGCCCCACCTTCATGGGCAACCCTTTAGCCTGCGCTGTTGCACTTGAAAATATCCGTTTACTGCAAAAATCAAACTGGCAGGAAAATGTTAGCCATATCGAAAAATTGTTAAAGAAAAATCTGTCCGCATGTGAAAAATTTGAAGATGTTAATGATGTACGCGTACTCGGCGCGATAGGTGTCGTCGAACTAAAACAGAATGTTAATATGAAAAAAATTCAACTTGCTTTTGTTGATGCTGGCGTCTGGATTCGACCATTCGGAAAACTTATTTATCTAATGCCTCCATATATCATTACAGAGCACGAACTAAAACAGTTGACGAATGCGATTTATGATGTCCTTGTCAATGGAAAACACCTGTAAGTTTCATCTATTCTAAACTACACTATATATTCAACTTTAGAGAAAATACTTTTAAAGTTTAAGTTTCACAAGTTAGTTAATATATATTCAGGATCGCACCATCAACAAACCATTTTGCAAACCACTACTGATACTGCCGGCACTTATCATTGTGGTCGCAAGTGTTATCTTTGTATTTAATTACCTGCCAAAATACAGCAGTCTTTCGTTACTTGAGCAGATAAAAGAGACGGGTGAACTGATCGTGGTTACTCGCAACAGCCCCACGACCTATTATAAAGTAAAAAATAATGAACCCGCAGGTTTTGAATATGAACTAGTAAAACTTTTCGCTGAAGGGCTTGATGTCAAAGTAACCATGGTAGTACCTGACTCATTCGAGGACGTACTAAACCAGATACAAAATAAGACTGCACACATTGCAGCTGCGGGACTGACTATCACAAAGAATCGTCAGGAACTTTTCCGCTTTGGCCCAGCTTATCAGGAGATTGAAGAACAACTGGTCTACAACAGTACGAATAGACGACCGAAAAATTTATCGCAGTTGACCGCTGGCACACTTGAAGTGGTTGCCAATTCAAGTCATGAAGAACGACTTAATTATCTAAAAAATATTATTCCAGATTTAAGCTGGAAATCAAATTCAACACTGGAAAGCGATGAATTATTACAGATGGTTTCGGATAATATCATTGAATATACCATTGCAGATTCTAACGAACTATCACTAAACCAACGCTTCTTAATAAATCTTCGTGTTGCATTTGATATTAGCGAGCCTCAACTACTGGCATGGGCATTATCTAATTCAGACGACAACAGCCTGTATCTCGAAGTTGAAAAATTCTTTACTAAAATAAAAGACAATGGTGAGTTGAATCGTTTAATTGAGCGCGCTTATGGACATGTTGAAAAATTTGATTACGTTGGTACAAAAATTTTCATGCGTCACATCGAAACGCGATTACCCAAATACCGTGCTTTTTTTGAAAGAGCCGCTGCTGAACAAGGTCTTGACTGGCGACTTATAGCCGCGATGGGATACCAGGAATCACACTGGAATCCAGCCGCAGTATCACCTACGGGTGTTCGCGGCATTATGATGTTGACATTAAAAACAGCTAAAGATTTAAAAATAAAAAATCGACGTGACCCGGAAAGTAGCATTATGGGTGGTGCACGTTACTTCAAACAAACCATGGAAAGAATCAACATTAATACTTCTGATCCAGATCGTACATGGATGGCAATGGCGGCATATAATATCGGTTACGGCCATCTGCTTGACGCTAAAAGAATAGCACTCAAGCTCCATAAAAACCCACACAGTTGGCTTGATCTGAAAAAAACATTGCCTCTACTCGCCAGTGAAAAATGGCATACAAAAACACGATATGGTTATGCTCGTGGCTGGGAACCTGTAAGCTATGTTGAAAACATTCGTAGTTATTATGATATTTTAAAATGGATTGATGAGAACAATATTGTCACGCCACCAGGACCTGAAGATTTTCTAAACATACCGAATAGCATTTAGTCGCTATCTAGTAGGAACGCTCTAATTAGTACGACGATAAAAATAACCAGAGGGATGTTCAACACACTCTAAATTACAACTAGCCGACATTGCAGCTTGCGGTAATATCGATTGATTATCATTGCTAAGAAAAATGCCGCCTGACTTTAACATTTTAGATAACTGCAAGGTTATTCTTACTCGTTCACTACTGGTAAAATAAACCAGCGCTTCTGGACAAATAATTAAATCTATTTCATCAGGTAACTTTGCATCAGTCGCTGAACTCGACGTTGAATTTGTTGCCAAATTATATTGCAAAAAACGAACCGTCTGTTGGATCTTATCTTTTATTTTAAATGCACCAGCAACCTTACTCGCAGCAGTATACAATTTTTTATACTCAGGGCTAAGTAGCTCTAACTGTTGCTGCGTATAAACGCCCGCTGCTGCAATTTCTAAATCACCATCAACGGCATCAGTAGCAAACAGCTGGAAATTTTTCTCCACAGAATTTCGGCTCTCATATTCTGCAATTTCCATAGCAACACTGTATGCCAGTTGCCCCTGACCACAACCAATAATACAAATTTTTGCTTTTTCTGATAACTGAGAAAAAACATAATCGTGCAAAATCTTTTTAATATCACCAGGAAGATTCCAGTCATAGTGATGTAGAGAAATCGTCTCTAGTAAAGTTGCTTTTAGTTCATTATGACCATTCATACTATCACTTAAGCCTTTTGTTAACTCAGCAATCGATGCCAAGTTATTGCTGGATAATAATGACTCTATTCTCGTCAATAAGCTGCCGCGTTGCTCATCAGTAACAACAATACCAAGAACATTTTGTAACATAACAAGCAACGATTCATAATCATCAAAATCATGAGAAACAACAGACGACATAATAGACCTTTAAAGTGGAGGAATTACAGATACATACAAGCATAGAAGGAAAATAACGAACTGCAATATTCCACGCGTTTTGCCTGAAATATTGTGTAAAGCTGGCTATTGAGTAGCCAGAATATAGAAGGATTAGCTCTGAAATTTAGCCGATGGGTCTAAATAATGCTCTGCTATTGAGCTTTTTATTACCGAGATGGTGATTGATGACAAATCGCATTAAATGCTTTAGCTCTAACAATGCTTGCCGATCTTCAGATATTAACTGAAAAGAATCATTAGCCAATGCAATTAAAATTTCGCCTGATATTTTCGGTACACTATCAACTTTAGAATCATTACATAACACGGGACCATGCTCTAAATAATAGTGATACATCGCATCGGCTCGAAGCGGCCGACCAGTATCTGCTTCTGCATGCACATTAAGACCAAAACCTAACAACTCTAATAATTTAATTTCAAATTTACGTAACGTAATTTCGAGCTTAGTCTGATCTTCCAACGCGTATAAACAATGGTGATAATGCTCAAAAATGACTTCGTGTACATCGTCTTTATGCAATAAATACATTAACAACTCATTTATATACATTGCCGAGAGTAATGACTTATTTTTCAATGTAGGTGCTTTTAAGTTCGCACGTTCAACACTCTTTAGGTACGGCAAATTACCTTTTCCCTGCCAACTAACAAGCAACGGTGAGAACAGTAAAAGACTACCCGCTATTTTAGATTTTGCACCACGACTTCCTCTTGCCATTAAAGCAATACGACCATGGTCTTTAGTGACTATTTCAAGAATACTACTTGTTTCTCGATATGCTCGTTTATGTAGTATGTAGGCAATTTGTGTATTAACGACATTCATGTTCAGATGATGAATTTTCCGTCATTGCGAGGCACGAAGCAATCTCTTTAAGCGACTGAATTTCCTATTTGAAGATTGCTTCGTACCTCGCAATGACGAATTACATTTTTTAAATATTCGTTGTTTAACTGTTTTCCACCTTACTCGCCATAACCTAAACCACGCAGAGCTTGTTCATCATTAGACCAACCTTCACGAACTTTAACCCAGAGGTTTAAATAAACTTTCGAGTCGACCATTTTGCTAATATCCTTTCGTGCATTAGTACCAATGCTCTTTAACCTTGCACCTTTTTTACCAATAATAATTGATTTCTGACCTGTGCTTTCTACAAAAATAGTCGCATGAATATGCACTATTGTTTTATCTTCTTCGTACTTATCAATGACCACAGCCGAGGTATAGGGTAACTCCTGACCTAATTCACGAATCAATTTCTCACGGATAATTTCTGAAGCAAGAAAACGCATACTTCTGTCAGTGATTTGATCATCTGAATAAATATGCTCGTTTACGGGTAGCAATGGTGCCAGTTTTTCTTCCAGTATTTCAACGTTCATACCATTTAATGCTGACACGGGTATGATTTCTGAAAAATCATAGTGTGCAGATAAATCCTGCATGATCGGTAGTAATTGTTTCTTATTTTCCAGCTTATCAATTTTATTAACAACTAAAACAACGGGGCATTTCACTGGCTGCAGTTTTTCAACAATTAGCTGATCTTCTTCCGTCCACTGATTCGCCTGCACCACCAAAAGAATAATGTCGACATCATTTAAAACGGATGTCGCAGCACGATTCATGTACTTATTAATCGCTGTGCCTCGCCGTTGATGTATCCCAGGCGTATCAACATAAATACTTTGCACATTACCAACCGTCTTAATGCCTAAAATTTGGTGACGCGTTGTTTGCGGTTTTCTCGACGTGATACTCAATTTCATACCAAGAATGTTATTAAGCAATGTCGACTTACCCACATTCGGCCGACCAACTATTGCAACATAACCGCAACGCTGAGTAGACTTTTTGAAGCCAGTCTTTTTTAAACCACTCTCATTTGAGGAATCATTGCTCACTTAGTTTTCGCCCATAATATAATTCAACTTCTGCAATCGCTTTTTCAGCTGCCACCTGCTCTGCTTTACGACGACTTTTGCCTTCACCTTCAACTGTAATGTTCATTTTTTCAATAAGACATTTCAGATGAAACATCTGTGCATGTGCCTGGCCAGAAATTTTAACAACCTGATAGTCTGGTAGAGCAAATCGCCGCGCTTGTAATAATTCCTGTAGTCGTGTTTTAGGGTCTCTTAAACTTTGCAAATCAGTCGGTAATGCTAGCTTATTTTTATACAGCCGAAGAATAAGAGTTTGTGTAGCCTGAAACCCCGAATCACAATAAACCGCACCTAAAATGCTTTCAACTGTATCAGCAAGAATCGAAGGCCGCCTGAAACCACCGCTCTTAAGTTCGCCAGAACCCAGCTTAATCACATCACCCAAATTCAGTTCGGCAGCGATATCGGCCAGTGATTCTTTATTAACGAAATTGGCACGTAGGCGACTAAGATCACCTTCTTGTACTTTAGGATAGGATTTAAATAACTCATCGGCAATGACAAAATTCAATATACCATCACCTAAAAATTCCAAACGCTCATTATTTTTTGCAGCATAACTGCGATGCGTTAACGCCTCTTCCAGTAATAAGATATTATTGAACGAGTATCCAAGTTTTTTTAATAATGCTTCAATAGCATTAGATTGCAGCATAAAACAAACTCGATAAAAATACAGTTAAAAATTTAACGTTTAGGTACTTTTGCTTCGTGCTTAAAATTGACAATATACTCAAGGTTACCAATTAATTTCCCTCGTGGTTCATATTCAATCGTAGCAATATTTGCATCGCGACCTTTTTTAATTTTGA
>CAZCOZ010000019.1:17424-27780 GCA_964500555.1 uncultured Thiotrichaceae bacterium
CATATTTCTTTTCATTTTTTCTTTTATCGGTTGATTCATGGAGTTACTCATTAGATTAATCACCTCGCAAAAATTCAATAGAGACTTACTTAATAAAGTTGCCGATACGTTCGAAATGCCATTCATCACTGTAGTGCATCCAAATCATGAACGCTTTGCCTAGCAAGTTACTTTCTGGAACAGATCCCCAGACACGGCTATCGTTACTGTTATCCCTATTATCGCCCATAACGAAATATTCGCCATCAGGAACGATATATTCTCCTTGTAAACTATTCGGTCTGGAGGGCAATAACAATATGGAATGTTCAGCTCCTTCTAAGTTTTCAGTATAGTCATTCGCAAAAGTCTGGCCAGGGCCTGTATATTGGCCAACAAAATCTCTGGTTACTGCCGTTCCATTTACGTAGAGCACTTTATTATAATAGGCGATATGATCACCCGGTAAACCAATAACTCGTTTTATGTAATCCAGATTGGGGTCACGCGGGTAACGAAAAACGACGACATCGCCACGCTCTGGCTTATTTAATTCAACAATTTTTTTATTAAATACGGGCAGCTTAATACCATAAGTAAATTTGTTTACCAGGATAAAATCGCCAATATACAAAGACGGCAACATTGAGCCTGATGGAATTCTGAAGGGTTCCACAACAAAACCGCGCAATAAAAAAACGATTAACAGAACAGGAAAAAACGATTTCGCATATTCAACAATAACAGGCTCTTTGCCTTCACCACTAACGGCAACACCTTGATGAGTTTGCGATGAGACCTGAACAACTTTACGTTTTGGCGCGAGGAAAAATTTATCCAGCAACCAGATCAATCCTGTAATAACAACAGCTACCAGTAAATAAAAAGAAAAATCATATATCATTATAAATTCACGCCATTCAATTCAAATAAATTAACTATCTACCTTCAAAACCGCTAAAAAAGCTTCCTGAGGTATTTCTACTTTTCCAAATTGCTTCATGCGTTTTTTACCCTTTTTTTGCTTTTCCAGCAACTTACGTTTTCGTGATACATCACCACCATAACATTTCGCTGTCACGTTCTTACGCAACGCTTTTACCGTCGAGCGTGCAATAATATTACGACCTATAGCTGCCTGAATCGCAATATCAAACATTTGTCGTGGAATTAGCTCGCGCATTTTATCAACCACTTCACGTCCACGTCGAATGCTGACGTCACTATGCGCGATTATCGACAGCGCATCAACACGTTCACTATTAATAAGTATATCCACTTTAACCAGACTTGCAGCCTGAAAGCGATCAAATTCATAATCGAAAGAGGCATAACCACGGCTGACCGATTTTAAACGATCAAAGAAATCGAGCACCACTTCACTCAATGGCATATCATAAACCAGTGAAACCTGATTACCCATATATTGCATATTCAACTGTACGCCACGCTTTTCGACGCACAGGGTAATAACATTGCCAACATATTCCTGTGGCACTAAAATATTCGTTTTGATTATCGGTTCACGTAATTCTTCGATGAAGTTTACTTCCGGTAAATCAGCGGGGTTATGTATTTCAGCAACTTCGCCTTTGGTATTCAACACTTCATAAACTACGGTCGGCGCTGTAGTAATAAGGTTTAAATCGTATTCACGCTCAAGTCGCTCCTGAACAATTTCCATGTGCAACATGCCAAGAAAACCGATACGAAAACCTAAACCCAATGCAGATGAATTTTCTGGTTCATATTGCAGCGAAGCATCATTTAATGTCAGTTTATCAAGCGAATCTCGAAAATCATTATAGTCATCTGAACTAACGGGGAACATACCAGCAAACACACGCGGCTGTACTTCTTTAAAACCCTCCAGAGCGTCAACCGCAGGGTTATCTGTCATGGTGATGGTGTCACCGACTTTGGCAGAATCAATTTCTTTCAGACTAGCGATAATAAAGCCCACCTGACCCGCCGATAAACTGTCGCGATTTTCACGCTTCGGCGTAAACACACCCACCTTGTCAACGAGATAACTTCTTTGCGAGGACATCACCATCATTTTTTTACGCGCGGTTATCGCACCCTGCATCACTCTAACTAAAACAATGACACCAACATAAGGGTCAAACCAGGAATCAATAATAAGCGCTTTTAGTGACTCATCACGCGAGCCTTGCGGCGGTGGTGGGATTTCTGCCACAATTTGCTCTAATAGCTCGTGAATGCCCTCACCTGTTTTTGCACTTACACGCAAGGCATTGCTTGCATCGATACCAATCACTTCTTCAATTTCTTCACATACACGTTCTGGATCGGACGCTGGCAAATCGATTTTATTTAACACCGGCACCACTTCCAGACCTTGTTCAATAGCCGTGTAACAATTCGCCACACTTTGCGCTTCAACACCCTGTGAAGCATCAACAATTAATAGCGCGCCCTCACAGGCAGCAAGTGAACGCGAAACTTCGTAGGAGAAATCCACGTGTCCTGGGGTATCAATAAAATTCAGTTGATAGGTTTCACCGTCATCTGCTTTGTAATTTAGCGTGACGCTTTGCGCTTTAATGGTAATACCGCGCTCACGTTCGATATCCATCGAGTCCAGCACTTGCGCGTCCATTTCACGCTCGCTTAAACCATCACAGGCCTGAATCAAACGATCAGCCAGTGTCGATTTACCGTGGTCAATATGCGCGATGATGGAAAAGTTACGAATGTTCTTCATTTATATATCTATTCTTTACGACTTATTGATTATTTTGACGTACTACTGAGTAGCAATGACTTTAAGTAATGGATCTGAATCAAAAAAATATTCACACAGTATCGTATCTTGAAACATTAACACCGGCACTTTACTGCCATAACGTTTTTCTAAATCCGCATCGTTATCGATATATTGACGCTTCACTATTATGCTGTATTTCCGGATATACGGCCTTAATTCATCTTCCATCACCTCACACAAATGGCAATTACTACGTGAAAAAAGTATCAATTCCACTGTTTGCCTCTTTTACGATAAATATGAAAGATTCGATACGACAAGACTATCAGCCAAATTCATTGCATTCAGTATAGACAGAAAAAAACCGGCATTACCGGCAATCGACCAAGCTAACAACAACAAGCCTTAGAAACAGGCCTTTAAAAGTCAGAGTTTACCATGATCAATGATTTTTCTCAGAACTACTGGTGAGAAAAGTTGTGCACTCGATTGGCGCTGAAAATACCATTTTGAGATTAATGCGCCAGTACCCATACCGATGACGGCGCAGCCAGCAACGATCAGGTCATGGTAGTGTTCACTTGAAAGGAAAAAATAATCTGCCAATACAGCAAAGAGCAGCATGCCAAAAACAGGCAGAATATAGATCATCATTGAGCCTTTTAATAAGGCATCTTCAGCGATACCGACAATAACGGTATCACCTACTTTGGCATTGATGTTGTTTTCAACCTGAAAATGAGTGAATTTACGACCAACAACTTTTGCTAATAAGGATGTACCGCAACCCTTGCTAGCTTCGCAACTACCACAACTTGATTGTGTCTGCGCCTGAAGAATCAGTTGCCCTTCTTTTATTTCTACAACCTGAGCCTGTTCTTCTATCATTTGTCTTCTATCATTTGTTTTTGTATCGTCTACACTCGATTTAGATCAGAAACATCGAAAAGCTAGTCAGTCAGTTCAAACGATTTAACCGCTGATTGCGCAATTATCTGAACGGTATTGACGGGTACGACACCGACTGCTGTGACAAAATAATCATCAATGACATTGCCAAACGCATTGATTGCTCCCATTGAAGATACACCCTCAAAATGACTCTCTGCCTCAAAACTCTTTTTGATAAAGACAGACACCGATGCCAGACCATCTGAATAAACCAGGTGTAACAAATCAGGTTGCGCCTGACCTGACTGAAGAGGCCTAGGTTGAAGCGGAGAAGAGACAGCTATTGACTGGGTTGCAGTGATTGGCATTGTCGACAATGCATTTTTACCTGCATTACTTCCTTCCACATTTCCGCCCGCTTCACTAGCATTACTCTTTACAGTATTACTCTCTGCCACGTTGTTTAAAATCATTGGTTGAGAATAACGCATATTACTTCGAATCAGCATGAATCCCTTTGGTAACTGATCAATAACCCAACTATGACTCTTACTAAAAGCTGAACCAGCCAGTGCATTATCCACAATCACCTGCTGCTTAAATTGTTCAAATTGCTGTAGATTGATTTTTTCTTCAGGCGCTTCCGTCAAATAATCTAACGAAGTAAACATCATTTGCTCAATAATAGTTTCGTCACTCGAAATCAGATCACAACGTAACAACATGCCCGTATTTTTATCTAACCAATAACGGTAACCATAACGAAAGCTATCCTTTGGTACTAAATCAACAACTATCGCGTGATGGTTTGCAATACGATCATCAGCAAGACGGCTTATAGAATAGAACTGCTCAAGCTGATCAATATTTTCAGGTAAGCGACGATGTAACGACTCCTTATTTTCACTTTGCCTGATGGTGACTAACTCACGCGCAGGAAATATTGAAATAACACGATTATTGCGTCGAACGACTTTTCTTGGTTCGCCGTTCAAGGCTTCAAGACTTTCCCAGATCCCTTTTTCGTCAACACCATGCGTAACCCGCAAAGTCGAAAGTTTATCTGATTTTCGTAGTATAAAAACGCCCTGATAACTTTGCGTTTCATCTACTTCAGACATACGCTTAAGTGCGTCGAGTAATTCACTCGCCGTACTTGTCGTACTAAATAAACTTAGGGAAAGAACTGCAACAAAGAAATAGAGACGCATCATTTTTTTAACTACTGCATTTATGGTTGACAGACAACATGCTAACAAAGACTAGCTTCCTGCCGTTTTCTACAATTCCCACTTAAACGTTCCGCTTAAATATTCCATTTAAACAGTCATCTACAAAAAGCAACCTTATTGTGCTTTATTTTCAAAGCTAACGGCTCTTACATAGGGCATACGACCTTGCAAGGTTTCCTGTCCTGCGAACTCCAGATGTTGGTTAATGTATGGACTCATCTTCGTCGCTTTATTATTCACATGAACCGGATTTACATGATCCTGGTTCAACAAAGTATTTATTTTCCCTGGCTGAGCACTCGGTACATTGGCAACCGTTCTAAATTGTGCCTGACCCTGTTGTGTTGACGCTGGTTGCGCCACAGCTGCATTGTTCATACTTGCATTATTCACATCTGGATTCGTTTCCTGAACAGCAACCGAGTTTGGCGCAAAGTCATCGTTGCCCTGTTCCGACAGACTAAAAACCATCACCACAGCTACAAGTGCTGCCGTCGCCATACCTGCTGCTGGGCGAAACAATGATGACCAGTCAAAAAAGCCTGTCGATGCTTTTTTATTGCCTGCTTCATCTGCTGATGCTTTAGTCTTTACAGTAGTCTTTACAGCGTTCATTTCGGTCGCAATGTTCTCATCGGCCAGCGCTTCACGTACTGCCTGACTAACGTCAATAAACGATGAATCACTTAACTCACCACGCAAGGCATCACCTACCATCTGATAACGTTGCGCTACTTTTGCGTCATCGGCTTCGGCAGATAATGAAAACGACATCAACTCATCGCTGTGCATACCATTATCTAAAAATGCTGAAATTTTTTCGTTACGTTTGTTCATGTCAATAACCATAGTTCAAATTAATATCATTGCTTTAAATTTAGCGATCTTATTTTTACTGAACGCTCTTCACTTGTTATAGTGACGTTTAGTTATAATCACCAGTTATAGTCACTAGTTATAGCAATTTTTTTGTAATCGTCCTTATCTTATAATCCGACTTTTAATATCTAAATATTTGCGACTTGTGTATCAATATTAATTACCAATACACATCTTTAACCATCACACTTTCAAACTGTTCTTAGCCGTAACTTGAAACTTGACGGCTTTCATCATCTAGCATCGGCTCAAGTTTGCTATCAATCGTCTCGCGTGCACGAAATATTCGTGATCTCACGGTGCCAATTGGGCAATCCATCACATCTGCAATTTCATCGTAACTCAAACCTTCAATTTCACGTAAAGTAATCGCCTCACGCAAATCCGACGGTAAGCCATCCATTGCCTGATAAATCGTTGTTTCAAGTTCCGAGGCCAATGCTTCTCGCTCTGGCGACGCGTGCTCTTTCAACCATTCACTGGCGCCATAATCTTCCGCATCCTGCACATCAATACTGCTTTGCGGGTTTTTACGTGATTGCGATACAAGATGGTTCTTCGCCGTATTGATCGCAATTCTGTAAAGCCAGGTATAAAACGCACTATCACCACGGAAGTTAGGCAATGCTCGATACGCCTTAATAAAGGCGTCCTGCACCACATCTGGTACGTCTGACTGGTTTCTTAAAAATCGAGACACCAGTTTTGACAGGCGTAACTGATACTTCAATACCAATAAATCAAAGGCTTTTTTATCGCCTTGCTGCACGCGTTCTACAAGTTGCTGATCTATCTCACGTTCGCTCATTGCACCCTCTTATTGCTGAGCGACGTATCACCCTGCATGCTGTGACTGAGTAATTTCACTATAGTTCCCATTAAATATGATTATCTGGATTAAAGAATAGTTTTAGGTTATTGATTATAAGGCTTTGTCTTTTTTATGATTAACAGGCAAACTTACCTTATTTACACGGATCATTAAAGCACAACCACCAATTTAATCCTCAATACTATGCCCAACACACACCAACATGACGTTTTAATAATCGGCGGCGGCGCTGCTGGATTAAGTCTAGCACTACGTATTGCCGATAAGCAAAAAGTCGCTATCATCACCAAAGGCCCTAGCAAGGACGGCAGCACCTATTATGCACAGGGCGGGGTTTCAGCGGTATTAAGTGATGACGACTCCTTTGACTCGCATACTGAAGATACACTGAAAACTGGCGGCGAACTGTCAAATGACGAAGCCGTCAAATTTACCATTGAACATGGCCCCGAAAACATTCGTTGGATGCAGGAACTGGGCGTGCCTTTTAGCCGTGAAACCGACCCAACAGGCGAACGTGAATTACATTTGACACGCGAAGGCGGCCATACTCATCGTCGCGTTGTGCATGCTGCCGATGCAACTGGCAAGGCAATTAGTGATACTCTGGAAAATCACGCGCGCCGTCATAAAAATATTACTTTTTTTGAACACCACATTGCAGTTGATTTAATTACCACTGAAAAACAGGGCTTCAACGATACTGAAAACACCTGCATCGGCGCTTACATTCTCAATAATAAAAGTAATCACGTCGAAACCTTCCAGGCACGCTTCGTGGCGCTTGCAACGGGTGGTGCCAGCAAGGTTTATCTTTATACCAGCAACCCCGATGGTTCAACCGGTGATGGTATTGCCATGGCATGGCGCGCCGGTTGCAGCGTTAGCAATATGGAGTTCAACCAATTTCACCCCACCTGTTTATATCATCCTGAGGCAAAATCATTTTTGATTACCGAAGCCGTGCGCGGTGAAGGTGGAAAATTATTATTGCCGAATGGCAAACCCTTCATGCACAAATTCGATAAACGTGGCGAACTCGCGCCGCGTGATATTGTAGCGCGCGCAATCGATCACGAAATGAAACGTCTGGGTGCAGAATTTATTTATTTAGACATCAGCCATCGCTCCCCGGCTTTTATTACTTCGCATTTTCCAACCATCCACAAGCGATGTTTGCAATACGGTATCGATATTACCAAAGACCCTATCCCTGTAGTACCTGCTGCACATTACACCTGCGGGGGAGTCAATACCGATTTACAGGGTCGCACAGATATTCAAAATCTCTACGCGATTGGCGAAATTGCCCATACCGGTTTGCATGGCGCAAATCGCATGGCAAGTAATTCAATTTTAGAATGTCTGGTTTTTGCCCAGTCCGCAGCAGAACATATCACCTCAGTTTGCGAGCAGAAGTACGAATACAATAAGATTAAAAATTGGGACGAAAGTCGTGTTACCGACTCCGACGAAGACGTGGTAATCTCTCATAACTGGGATGAGTTACGCCGTTTTATGTGGGACTATGTCGGCATCGTTCGCACCAATAAACGCTTGGAACGCGCGATGCATCGTGCCAGTTTATTGCAACAGGAAATTAACGATTATTACAGTAACTTCCGTATCACCAGTGATTTAATCGAGCTACGTAATCTCACCTTAGTCGCTGAGTTAATTATACGCAGCGCAATGTCGCGTAAGGAAAGTCGTGGCTTGCACTTCTCATTAGATTATCCCGTTGCAGACAAGGCCTCTATTGCAAAAGACACCGTACTAAAACCGCAGATTAAATCGACTGCTGAAAAAATTAAAATTATTAAATAATGATTAATAAAGAAAATTTATAAAGAAAAACTCTTAAAGATATATAAGCTAAAACAATATGACTCAAGAAAATTACCTGATCGAACCCGACGAATTAGAAGCTATACGCAATAATGAAAATCTGGTTATTGTCGATTTATGCAAAGCCAAGCAATATGCACAAGCGCATATTCCTAATGCGCATTTCGTCACTTATTCAGACATTGTAGCGATTGAAAAACCGGTGATGGGATTACTACCCGATAATGAAAAATTCTCAGCTCTGCTTTCCAGTTTAGGCATTACCAAAAATTCCTTAATCGTTGCCTATGATGATGAGGGTGGTGGTTCTGCTTCACGTTTTGTCTGGACACTGCATGTCTTTGGTCACGAAACCTCTGTTATTCTAAACGGTGGTTTACATAGCTGGGCGAATGAAGGACATGAGTTAACCAATAACGCACCTGAAAAACCAATAGCTAGCGAATATAATGTAACAAAAACACATCACCACACCGCAAACCGTGCATTTATACAAACCCATTTGGATGATGACAATGTAGTGTTTCTCGATGCACGCTCGATAGCCGAATTCACGGGTACAAAAAAACTGGCTGAAAAAGTGGGCCATATTCCCGGTGCAATTCACTATGAGTGGACGGACTCGATGGATAAGAATAATAATTTACGTCGACTTCCCGACGAAACCATTCAGCAACGATTAAATGATTTAGGTATAACGAAAGACAAGGAAGTGGTTTGTTACTGCCAGTCACATCATCGCTCTGCCTACTCATGGCTGGTTCTAAAATCGTTGGGTTATGATTCTGTACTCGGCTATCCTGGCTCCTGGTCGGAGTGGGGGAATCATCCTGATAGTGCGATTGAAATATAGATTCCCGCTAACAACATGCGGGAATGACAGTTTTTTAATTCGCGCATTTAAGTTAACGAAACCAATATTCATCACAAATATCAGAACAGCAGTCATCCCCGTATGCTTTTAACGGGGATCCAGATAAGCCAACACCCGAAACCATAAAAAGACAACTAAAGCAAATCTTGATATAAATCCACCCAATCAGAATTTTGCCTCTCTATTAAATCCACCTTCCATTGTCTATTCCATTTTTTCAATTGCTTTTCTCTTTTAAGCGCAGATTGAATCTCTGTAACTGTCTCAAAATAAACCAATTGATGAACATTATATTTTTTAGTAAATCCTGTTATCAAATTATTTTTATGTTCATATACCCGACGCACAAGATCATTTGTTACCCCAATATACAAAGTTCCATTTCGCCTGCTTGCCAGGATATAAACACAATATATCCTGTCATCCATAATCCAGTTATCAATACTCCAGTTATATACTAAGAATATTTTCCCTATAATGCTTAAGCTCATCAATTGAATCTTTAATATCATCCATCGCAAGATGACTAGATTCTTTGGTATAAACCATTTTCTTTTCAGGCGCCCAACGACTGGTTAATTCTTTTAAGGTACTGACATCAAGATTACGGTAATGAAAAAACTCTTCAAGCTGTGGCATATAACGCGCAAGAAAACGTCGATCCTGACAAATACTGTTGCCACACATAGGTGATTTACCTGCTGGAACATGTTGCTTCAGAAATGCAATGGTTAAATTTTCTGCTGTTTCTTCAGAAATAGCACTGTTATGAACACGATCAGTTAAACCCGATTTGCCATGTTGATTGGTACACCATTCATCCATATTGCCCATCACTTCATCTGACTGGTGCACAACAATCGATGGACCTTCATCAATAACATTGAGATTTTTATCCGTCACGATAGTAGCAATTTCAATTATAAGGTCCGAATTTGGATCCAGCCCGGTCATTTCAAGATCGATCCAGATCAGGTTTTCATCATTTAATTTCGACATACTTTTTATTTCTCTATATTTAACAGTTCACTAACACCATTATAGTCGAAATAGTATTCTGGCTTTAGGCTTATTTACTGCTGTAATTAAC
>CAZCOZ010000020.1:0-16068 GCA_964500555.1 uncultured Thiotrichaceae bacterium
CATAGCCGGGGTTTTTGTAACGACCGATCAGATCCATGCAGGGAACTCCGTAGTTTAAGGGTAGGGCTTTGCTTTTAGCCCGCGGTTGGTTAGAAAAGATAAAAAGATAAAAAGGGACGGAGGGATTAAATTTTGATCAATCTCAAAAAGTGGTTAAATAATAATCCCTCTGGCACCTTACCTCAATAATACTGTTAGCTTCCCAAATCGAGAACAAGTTACTCTCGATATCTCGGTCATTTATCGTGAAGGTAATACCATATTAAATTTCCTGAGAAAAATACTTTCCTCGGTGAGATTGATCGATAACATTTTGTTTGATCTTTGTTGAAGAAGTAAGTGGGTTATAACTCACTTGAACAATTCTACAATCGTTATTTTTTAAATACTCTTCAACATCAATGTTATGAGGTTTGTCCCCCCAATCTTCTCCTACTACAAATATGTCTGGATTTACTTCTTTACAACCCGACACATACTCAAGTGCATGGTAAGGTTGAACAATATCCACACATTTAAGTGCTTTTAGCATTTCCATTCGTTGTTCTAACGGAACAATAGGTTCATGTGGTTTATAAGAGGCCACTACATCATTAGAAGCTACACCTACAGCAACAACATCGCCTAAGGACTGACAATATTCCAATAAAGCCAGATGTCCAACGTGCAACAAGTCAAATGTACCAACTGTATAAACAACCATAAATTTAATACCTTAAATGAATTTTGAATGACTTAATATTTTTAAAGAAGTTTCCAAGTATAAATCCCAGTGATCCCAAGTGTATATATCGCTAAAAAATAAACGGATGCTCGATTTGAAGAAAGCTTAGGGGTTTTTATTTCAGAAACGTTTAATGCCACTATCCCTAGGCTACTGATATAAAGAATTATCGAAAACACACCATTGCTGAACAAGCCTTCAAACAAGAAAATAAAGACGAGTATTATATTATTGTTATCAAGAGCCATTCCTGTATATTTCGTGCCGCCAGATAGACCGTAGGTATTAAAGTAGCTTAATCGAATAGCACTTGCTGCAATGATAATAAATGCGCCAGGTAAAAAAACAGGATCGAATTTCCCGAAGCTTAAAAGAAGAATAGCTGGAGATACGCCATAATTTACAATATCAATTAATGAATCAAGCTGACCACCATAAAAACCTTGCTTAGCCGTTCTGCCTTTCATGCTACGTGCAATCAAACCATCCGCCCAATCAAATGCAACAGCCCAAATCATGCCAATCATCGCAGCGTAGTAAATACCTAAAATGCTGTAATAAATGGCTATTAGTGTGCAAGCTAAACCCGCAAGCGAGCAGATATTAGCCCAATCTTTCAAAAATGAGAGAATTGTCGGTTGTATTTCTTGGGAATCATCATTGATCGTATCCATAAATATCCTAAAATCCAGAGTAAGTGATTTCTCACGGACTATAACTTACTAAGCTTTCAAAATTTGTATTATTTCTTAATCTCCCGTCTAATGTGTGGCTAAGGTTTAGAGGAGAGACTTAAGTTATGGATTAAAGAATAAAAGCGCTATTAGAATCACTAAAAAGCTAACAATGGCTATTTTCCTAGTAGCTGGTAAGTATTTCTTCTTTAAACGTCAGACATTCATTTTCAACAATAGCCCTAACTACATGGATTTCCATTGCTTCTGTGCCAAAATTTTTATAATACAGAAACATATTTGTGTCGTTGAGAGTATTGCCACTTGATAGCGATCCATTTTTATATTGAGTGAATGTATGTTTGTGGTATAGGTCGGTTGATCTCATTATTGACAAATGATGAGTATGACCACAGAAAACATGTTCTATATTATTCTCCCTTACGAACTCGACAACGAATTTGGAGTTGAAAAGAGGATCGGAATCAGTGTCCAGGATGGAATGGTGGTTTAGAAGGATTATTTTATCGTAACTCTCTTTGCTAATTGCTTGGGAGAGTGCGTTCAATATTTCCTTCTCTACAAAACCGTTGTCTTTATAGAGTGAGCCAGTATCAAGGCATACTATCAGAATGGACTCACCATTGATCGTGATGTTTTTAAGAAAATTGATGTCAGTAAAATGTTCCTTTATGTCAATGGCATTTCCATCAAGAAAAAGTTTTTTCTTTCTACATTTTTCACGATTTAATGGGTGAATGACTTCTATATCATCGATATACTGACGAAAATAGTCAGCACTTCGCATATTTCGTTTGTCATGATTTCCGGGAATTGAAACAACGTGTTGGCAATCAATTGACTTTAAAAAAATCCCAGCGGCTTCAAATTCATTTTCGAGAGCATCCGTCGTATTGTCGCCTGTGTTGATTACGATATCAGCCGCATAGCTGTTTAATTTCGCCAACAACAACTCATTTTTTCCGAGCCAGTGACGAGGGCCAAAGTGCATATCTGAGATGTGTAGTATATTCATTTGCGTTTCGAGTATATCTTTTTCACTAAGCAGTATTTAGGCTCATGTACTTTGGAATTGGTGTCAAAGTACACGCAGTCGCGACCAATAGAAATAGAGTATGCCAATATAATGTGACTATAGTGTATTCTGAAAGGTATTGGGTAGCAGCGTGTATTTTGAGTAAAAGGGACGGAGTAAAAGGGACGGAGCGATTATTTTTTAACCACTTTTCTTTGGCCTGCTTTGTCAGCTGTTTTTATATGCAATACTTCTATGCGCAACTTTTACAACCATAATAATAAGTTCAGTTTCTCGAATTTCGTAAATGATACGGTACACCCCTTGCCTCACACGATAACGCTCTTGCCCTGAAAGTTTGATACAACCCTCTGCTTTTGGATTAATGCAGAGAAGTTCTACACATTTTAAAATGCGTTTTATTTTTTTTTTGGGAATGTTTCGAAGGTCTTTTGCTACAGATTTTTTAAATACAAGGCTATATTTTGCCATGTGATTTTAAATCCTCTAATAGCTCCTCATAGCTCATTGTTGTTTCATTAGCCCTTTGTGAAAATGCTTTTAAGTCTTCTTGATCTTCACTTAAGGCGACACGAACCGCCTCGTTAACAATCTCTGAAACAGATTGATGAGTGGTTGCGGCTTTAATTCTTAATGCCTGGTGAATCTCCGTTTCAAAGTAAACGGTAGATCTTTTTGATAATTCGTTCATAATGGCGGCACCTCGCTCTCAAGAGAGTAGCGCTATAACGCTGTAACGTCAAGACGTTTTTTTGAGCAGAAAAGAGAAGCTGTTAAAAAATAACCCCTCCGCCACCTTTGGGGCAAAGCGGGAAAGGTGGCGGTGACATAATGAGAAACATTCGCAAATGTCACCGACCCCTTAATTTTCTAAAAACTATAACTGGAGTAATCACATGAATAAAATATTATTAGCACTAAGTCTCGTTATACTTTTAAGTGCTTGTGATGGTGTCGAAAAAAATGAATCGGAACTAAATACTGTAGATTTCAGTGCCTATTCTAGCCTTGCAGATCTGTATAACGGAGAGATTAAAACGGTAGTCGAAATGAAATGCTCTGTTTGTCATGGCAAGAGTCTAAAGGCTGACAACACCGACTTACTGTTTGTAAAAGAAGATGACGCTGGCAATATAGTAGCCTTAAAAAACCTCATCAACAAAAAAAGCGGCGATCGTTTAGTAAGCAAAGCGATAGGTCGCAGACACGGAGGTGGCACACAAATCGTCTCCGGTAGCACAGAAGCACAAGCATTGGCCGAATTTGCATCACGTGTCGCAACCAACGCTCAATAATCAATCCTTCACCTAGAACATTCTGCGCATGATCTATTGATAATTAGGGCCAGAGTAGCAACTATCAGCTAATCGCTACTTATAATTTTGCAAGACAATCTCAACTAGATGGTAAAGTGATCTTCATGAGCAACTTTATTATCTATTCAATCCTGGCATCGGTGGTGTTGACTGCTGTGCTAAATATTTTGCCACTGCTATTTCCAAATGCTGCGACTAAGGTGCAGAAAAAAATCGAAGAAAATGCAAGGCAAGCTATTGAACAGCATGAAGATGATGACCGCCCACGTGTTAAAGTCTTTTTCCCGTGGAAGGTAATGCTTATTGGTTCTATTGTGCTGACTATTTTAGTTAATCTTATAGACTCATTAACGCGCTAAAAAATTTTGAATCTATCTTCCCTTTCTCTATTCAGAATAGACTGCTAACTAACATAAAGTATCACTGCACAGTCTCTTGCTGCTGATCATCCTTTGACTCTCCTTGAGGAATAATACGTTCCTGCACCACGCGCCACTGCCCATCGCCTTCTTTCTGAATGGTGAATTCGATGCAATAGATGTGTTCATGGCCATCTCTTGCATTTGCCATTTCTATAGCAGCAAACACGACACGGCCGGGCGCTTCTGCGAGTATATGCAAACCATCGTAGCTTATTCTGAGCAACAGCTTCTCTTCGAATTCTTGCTTGCACTGGTTGTACCAGTCGTTGTAATTAATAACCTCAAAATTAGGCACGCCGTAAACCTGGACATCTTTTGAAATCAGGTTCATGTGCGCAGCCAAATCGTGCCTGTTTGCTGTCTCTGCCATTGCGTCTAAAAATTCTTGTGGATTCATTGCATTTATTACTGCGTTTTTATTGATGTGAATTGATGTAATTGTTAATTAACTTTTGATGGTATTCGTAATATCAGCGAACCATCTTACCAACAAACCTATCAACAAACTTATTAATAAAACAAGAAGCATTCGCCAATATCTCGCCCTGCTAATTTACTTTTTTAACCCATTGCGTAAAATTCTCACCCGAATTTGCACAACTACCAAGCACAGGTTCCAGTATTTTCGCATCTTCATCAATAGCGGGATAAGGAACTCTTTTCTGTCGACAGCGATTTGCAATTTTGGGATAGCAGGCTTCAAAAAGCAGGGTCATGTAGGTTTTCTCATCAAGTGAACGATTATCATACAACCCTGCTGCCATTCGTTGATGATAGGCTTCATAAAGCACTAACGCGGATGCTACTGACACATTCAGAGATTGCACCATGCCAGTCATAGGAATGCTGATATTTTCATCGGCCATCTGTTTAGCCTGCTCACTAATACCTTCAAGCTCTTCACCAACCAGTATGGCGGTCGGTTTGGTATAATCGATCTCGCGATAATCTTTTGAATTTTCACAAAGGCTGGTCGCAATAATTTGAAAACCCTGCTGTTTTAAATATTTCAGTCCCTGATCAGTGTCTGAATGTTTTCTTACTTTTATCCATTTTTTTGTGCCGCCCGCCGACATCTGCGTAAGACGAATCGAAGTAAGATTAGTAATTGCATGAATCTCAAGTCCACCAACAGCTTCCAAAGTACGTGCAACGGCCGCGAGGTTATGCGGCTTACGGACATTTTCCATTACTACGGTAAGGCCAGTTTGCCTTCGATTCAGGCTCGCTTTTATGATTGCTAAACGTTCTGGAGTCATGAATTTTATACAACATTATTAATGAGATATTGAAGGCCGACGACCAAATTAAGCGACATTCACAAAATATCCCTTTTTAGAGAGCTTTACGCCACACCCCTACTTCAAACTATATATCCTAAAAAATCAATTATTTGACGAATATTCGCAAATAATTGCCCGTTAAAGCGTTATCAGAAAAAACCTTGCTATACTCATAAAAGGTGTGTATTTCCGTCTTATTGGGTTTACCTATGCTATCAAACGCTAGTCCATCTAAACACCTGATTAATTGAGCAAAAATAACAACTATAAATCAAAATAGGATCACGCCAGGTGGCTGTTAGCACTCACATCAATACGCTTGAATTAATTGCGCTACAAAACCAGTTATTGTTGACGACAGGTGGTAGTTTTAATGCGCGTGAAACGCTTCATACTTTTATGAAAACGGCGGTAACATCTCTCGCGCTGAAAAGTATACATCTCTACACCTTCGAGCAAGATGAAAGCAAGAAAAACAAGGTTACTCGTTACCTCTCTGTTCCGGACAATAGCCTCGAATCACAAAATCAGGCGATCATCATCAAGCTGCTTAAGCAGTTTAAAAAAGGTGAAGTCGAAACCTTCGTTTCTGAAAAGGTAGACAATAAAGAACTCCTTGCTTTTGCTTTTGGCAATTTCGGCATGCTGATTATGGAAAAAAATCAGGGCAATTTTCAGGACTCACTAAAAGATTCGCTAGTACCGATTATTATGAACTTATCGGTACACCATTACCTGTGTGAACAACAAAAACATTTGAATCAGGAACTGAAAATCAACAAGGACACACAACTGAATTATGAAATTCAGGCAAAACGTGATCCGTTAACCAATTTACCAAACCGACGTGAATTTCGTTATTCGCTGTCGAAAGAAATTTCTAACTCTCAACGCTATGGTTACTATGGCGCATTGATGTATATCGATCTTGATAACTTTAAAAATGTAAATGACTCTCTGGGACATTCAATTGGCGACATCCTTTTAACGCAGGTAGCACAGCGACTCACTACGCAAGCACGTCAGGGTGATAACGTTTACCGAATCGGCGGTGATGAGTTTGTTTATATTTTAAGTAATATTGGTGAAACCGATGCGACTGCAATCAGTACCTCTCGCCATGTGGCTAACCGCGTTATCGAAACGCTTGCCGAGCCCATTAAAATTGGCGAATACAGCTTACATATAACACCCAGCATTGGTATTGCTATTTTCCCTGATGCTTATGATGACGGTAATGACAGTGAAAATGTTCTGCAACATGCGGATACCGCAATGTATCGCGCAAAAAAACAGGGGCGAAACTGCTACGAGTTTTTCAACCCCGAAATGCACGTTGAGGCAAACAGGCGACTGGTTATTGAAGACCATTTACGTAAAGCGATTGTCAACGACGAACTAACGATGCATTACCAACCCATCGTTAGTACCGATGGAAAAATTATTGGTGCTGAATCACTTGTTCGATGGAATAACCCGATACTCGGTAACGTTCGCCCTGACCAATTCATTTCTATTGCTGAAGAAAGTAATTTAATTCTCAAATTAAGTAAATGGATAACAGAACACTCCTGTCGATTTGCTGAAGCTTTATGCAAACAGTTGCCAGCCGATTCTGATTTCAGTTACATCAGTATTAATATTAGTGCACGCCAGTTCTTGCAAAATGATTTTGTCGAATCCATTACTGATATTATTGATGCCTGCGATTTGCCAGAAGGTTTTATCAAGCTTGAATTTACTGAATCGGTATTACTCGATAATTTAGAATCAACCATTGATAAAATGGAAAGATTGCGTGACAAAAATATCGAGTTTTTACTTGATGATTTTGGTACCGGCTTCTCATCATTATCTTATCTACACAAGCTACCAATCTGGTTATTAAAAATTGACAAATCATTCATCGCTGATTTTTGCTCAAATAATATGGATGCGAAAGCGATTGTTAATGCCATTATGGTAATGGCTGAACAATTAAATATTAAGTGCATTATTGAAGGTGTCGAGGTACAGGAACATGTGGACTATTTCACCGAAAAAGGTGTATACGGTATGCAAGGTTTCTTCTTCTACAGACCAATGCCAGGGCATGAATTAGAAGAGTTACTAACAAGCCAAAAATTATTGGCCGTTAATGAAAGCTAACTAAGTGAAAACCAACGGGTTGAAAATAACTCACCACGCAACTCTAAGTTTACGTCAAGTTTGCGCCCCTACTTTTCCAGTAATTCAATCGCATTATCATCAAAATCACGACAGAATAAAGCCGCCCGTCCAGATTTACTCTTACTGTAAGCAATATCCGCCGCTTCTAATCGCTGAATAAGCACTGATAAATCAGACACCTGCAAAGCTAAATGATGGTCTCGGCCACCATGCTCTGGCCGATTATCCGTCGCATCAGGGTTGGGCACTTCAAGTAAATGAATTTGCTCTGTCGCCACCCGTAGCCATGCACCGGGGTAACCCAGGTCAGGACGAGATAGATCCTGATCTAAACCTAGAATGCCCATATAAAACTCCAGTGCTCTGTCCGTATTCGCAACGATGAGGCTGCAATGATCAATTCGAGTGACTAACGGGCTGTTAGTTAGTGAACGGTTATCTACATTTGAATCTGACACAAAACATTCTCCCAAATCTAGCGATAGATTTCACATGAACCAAAGCTATAAATCGCTTATAATACCGCCCCTGCACCGTTCAGCAAAACCATAACTAATAAAAAGCCAACAAAGACACACCAATAAATACGTGCAGACAGCCGAACATCGGCTTAACCATCAGCTAAACCAACACATAAAAACAGCATGAACCCCGATCTTTCCAAACTTCAACCGTACCCTTTTGAAAAGCTTAATGCTTTAAAAGCCAGTTGTGAATCACGGGCAGATATCGAACCACATATTGCGCTATCTATTGGCGAACCAAAACATGACGCACCAACATTTGTACTAGAAACAATCAGTAACAACTTAAATAAGATTAATCGTTACCCATTAACGAAAGGCAACTTTGAGCTTCGCAGTGCAATCGCTAACTGGTTAATACGTCGCTTTAAATTACCTATTGATAGTCTGGACGCTGAAAAAAACATTCTACCGGTTAACGGCACACGCGAAGCATTATTTTCTTTTGCACAATGTTTTATCGATCGCAGTGATAATGCATTATTACTAATGCCAAATCCGTTCTACCAAATTTATGAAGGCGCTGCGTTTCTTTCTGGTGCAACGCCCTGCTTTTATAATACGGTAAAAGAGAATAACTACTTACCTGATTTTGATGCGATAGACGAAGCCACCTGGCAACGTTGTCAGATTATTTTTATCTGTACGCCCGGCAACCCAACAGGCAGTGTTATTTCTAAACAGGAACTCATTAAACTCATCAAACTCTCGCAGAAATATAATTTTATTATTGCCTCTGACGAATGTTATTCCGAAATTTATTTTGATGAAAACAATCCACCAATTGGATTATTAGAAGCCGCTATTGAATGCGGTAATACAAACTTTGAAAACTGCATGGTTTTTCATAGTTTATCAAAACGTTCTAATTTACCTGGCATGCGTTCTGGATTTGTTGCCGGTGATGAGAACTTAATTAAAACCTTTTTACTGTATCGCACTTATCACGGCTCCGCGATGCCGCCTGTACATCAAATTGCTAGTATAGAAGCATGGAACGATGAAGAACATGTAAAACAAAATCGAGCGTTATACGTCGAAAAATTTGATGCTTTTTTAAAAATACTTAAACCCGTTATTGATGTTTCTATGCCAGATGCGGCCTTTTATCTCTGGCTAAACACACCAATCAATGATGAAAACTTTGCAAAAGAATTATTCGCACAACAAAACGTCACTGTTGTACCGGGCAGCTATTTATCACGCGAAAGCAATGGCATTAATCCGGGTGAAAACCATGTACGCATGGCACTCGTCGCACCATTGGAAGAATGCATCATTGCGGCTAACCGAATCAAACAATACTTAACTAATATAAAACCGAATTTAAAATCACAAACATAGAACTAAAAAATTTACTATTTTGGAGAAACTGAACATGTCTGATTTAAAAAACATCATTGAAGAAGCATTTGAACGTCGCGCTGACATCACGCCTCGTAATGTAGAAACACACGTCGCCGATGCCGTAACAGAAGCGGTTAACCTGCTCGATTCTGGCGAAGCACGCGTTGCAGAAAAAACAGATGGTGACTGGGTTGTTAACGAATGGCTAAAAAAAGCGGTATTGCTCTCCTTCCGTATCAACGACAATGAATTCATCAAAGGTGGCTTCACTAACTATTACGATAAAGTTAATTCTAAATTCGCGGATTTGAACACCAAGGAATTCCGCGAATCTGGCGTACGTGTTGTGCCACCCGCAACAGCTCGTTTTGGTTCGTACATCGCACCTAGCGTGGTATTAATGCCGTCATATGTAAACATCGGCGCTTATGTCGATACAGGCACCATGGTCGACACATGGGCAACGGTTGGCTCCTGCGCGCAAATTGGTAAAAATGTGCACCTATCTGGCGGTGTTGGCATCGGCGGTGTTCTAGAACCACTGCAAGCCTCCCCAACTATTATTGAAGATAACTGTTTCATCGGCGCACGTTCAGAAGTGGTTGAGGGCGTCATCGTTGAAGAAGGTTCCGTTATTTCAATGGGTGTTTACATTGGTCAAAGCACAAAAATATTCAACCGCATGACAGGTGAAATTTCTTACGGTCGCATCCCTGCAGGTTCCGTCGTTGTTTCCGGAAACCTGCCATCAAAAGACGGCACTTATAGTCTGTATTGTGCCGTGATTGTTAAACAGGTAGACGAAAGAACACGCGGCAAGGTTGGTTTGAATGAATTACTTCGTGACATTGATTAAATTATAAATATTGCTCAAAACAAGTTCCTTCTCCCTCTGGGAAAAGGAACTTGTTTGATAATAACGACAAAATAATATGATAAAAATTTACGGCATTCCTAACTGTGATACCATGAAAAAAGCACGTAAGTGGCTAGACAAAAACTCACTTGAATACGAGTTTCATGATTATAAAAAATTAGGCGTCCCTGAAAAAAATCTAAAAATATGGGTTAAAAAAGCGGGATGGGATATTGTCTTGAATAAACGCGGAACCACCTGGCGAAAACTTGATGATGACGTCAAAAATAATATAGATGAAACGTCTTCTATTCAGGTTATGTTAAATAACCCCAGCGCAATAAAAAGACCTGTTTTAGAAAATGAGAAAAACCTTTTGATTGGATTCAAAGAAGAAGAATATAAAACACTGCTTTAGAATTCGCTACTTTAGAATTCACGTAGCAACACGTCACATTAATTTTGAATTTGTTACTTCAATAGACTCAAACTCCGATTCCAGCCATCTAAACATCATCTTTCGAGCGTAAGGCTCTGCCCGGCCATCATGCGCTTCACTTTCACGCCGAATCATACTCAATAACAGTTCTATTTTCACCGTGTCTGGCGTGTAATGTCGGGACAACGCCTCAATAGTCTCTCTATTAGCGCCCCCTTTAAGCGGCCTCACTTTTGGCAATGAAAAAGCCAGAGTTTGTATTGACTGAAACTGTACGGACGAAAAAATCGGGCGGAGCTTAATTTGAATGGTTTCACGAGCAAGTTTTGAAACCAGCCATGCTACCTGTTCAGCAGAAGTGATCAAATCAGGATCAACATTATCCTGTGTTTTAAAAAAATCAATCGCTGGGTAATAACCCGTTTTATTTTCCTGCTCATACTCCTGTGCAATTTGCGCTAACGTTTTACCAATAATATCAGCTGAGCACGGCAAGTACTTCTGTAAGTCTTCTGCTTTTAAGCGTACATTTATTGATACCAATATTTTATCAAAACGCATGACTTTACTGTCGCAATATAGCTAATTGCTCAAAGATAGGGTCTGTTACTGGTTTGATTTTTTTACGCATTACCGTACCGATTGCATCTGTGCGAGAGAATATTGGGTTGAGCAGTTTTACACTTAAACAGGCCAGAATCGTCATCGCACAAAAATAATTCTGGATATTCTTATTGTCACCACAGCAAATTAAATCTGCTTCTGCACAAATAGATTCCATATTATCTGCTGTATATTGTTCAGGCATTATGATTTCAAAATATTTTGCTATTGCCTCAAGTAACGAAACAACGACATCCTGATTACCCGGTTTTTTCAATGCATCTTCCACCGTTTTAATAAAAGCCTGACCTTTTGCACTTAACACTTTTTCCAACATTAAGGCATGTGGATTTTTGTCAGCCAACAATTCCTGTAGTTGTAGCGATAGATGTTCATGATCAGGATGCTCAGCAACTTCAACCGGTAAATCATCCGCTAAAGCATGCAGAAACCCAACATAAAAACTTTTTTTTGTTTTGGTTCTTGCCCAGAGATTTTCTTTTTCTTCCTGGCTAATCAACCCCGGTTGCAATACCAGCCGAACAGATTCAATCATATCGTTCTGCTCTTCTTCAAAAGGTAAAAACTCAATTAAAAAATCCGCCAGAATTTTCCCTGTTTCACCCTCCACCACGGCTTGTTTACGCAACATGCAGCGTGCATTTTCTGCTGTTGGCATTGCCCACCATGCACGCGCGGCAAGCTCATCCGTCAAACCCGTTGCGTAAACGGCTGCCACTACGGCTTCGGGTTCGCCCAGTAACAATAACTGCGCAAGACTTTCATCACGCGCCTGACCCATTCTAGTCCAGCGTTTAAGATAGACAGGATAACCACCGGGCGACCCCATCACATGCGTACTCAATAACGCCTTCACTTCTTTGATATATTTTTCGTCTTTTCCCGTCGCATTTAATGGCACTTTTGCTTCACCTTTAGCGGTTAGAGCATAAACAATCATTTTTGATTCATCGATACGCACAGCATGAAGTTCTTGCGCGAGCAGAACATTAAGGCGGAGGTTATCTTCGGGTGAGAGTTGCATTTAGAGTTGTTGGCTAAAAAATAACTAGTTAAGCTGGACTCTTACACCAAACGGCACGGTGGTCTTACCTTTAACTAACCACGTCACTGGAAAGTTTGGTTCTACATCTGGGAACACACCATCGGCATCAGTAAAGTATACTAATAAATCAGGTGCCTGATCCTGCTTTTCTACCCAGTCAAAAACCGGGATGAAATTGGTGCCACCACCGCCGCGTATTTCAATATCAAATTGAAATGTATCCCAGGCTTCAAATTTCCACGGACAACCATAGTTCAATTGCGAATCACAGGTCAGTAAAGTCACACTGGCGCGTACCTGACTTTTTATCGCATCAATTTCCGAAATAAATTCTCTTATTTCTTCTTCATCAATCGAACCACTGGTATCAACGGCCACAACAATATTGGTTTCATTGCTGCGCATGCTGGGATAAACAGCGGGATCACCACGGCGCGATGAGGGCCGAGTGTAACTATAATCTTCACGCGCAGTTGCAGACATATAACGTGCGAGTAGCATGCGCCATGGCAATTTGGGCTGCAATAAATGGTCTACCATTCTTGCCATTTCGCCTTCCAGCTTGCCTGACTGTAATGCCTGCTGCGCCGCACCCGCTAGACGTTGTTCCCACTGCAAACTTAATTCATCTTCTTCCTGCGCTGACAGGCCTGTAGGTTTTGCCGCCATACCTCCCTGTCCAGAATCATCCTGCTCTTTATCCTGTTCGCCCTGGCCTTCAGATTGCTCATCATTTTCCTTTTCTTTTTTACTACCGCCGCCGCTGTTATTCTGTTCTGATTGCTGATCATCGTTATCAGCATCTTCTGACTTTTTCTTATTTTCTAAATCGCGTTCACCACCATTATCATTATCTTCCAGACAGGGATAAATTTCTTCCGCGGTCATGCCTTCATATTCACGCAGGTGCATTGCATCGGGTGTCGGTTTTAAACCATCGTTAATAAGTAATGGATTAACGGCATAGTCACAGGCCAAATCCCAACGCATTTTTACCCGATGACCGCGACGATGAAAATGGGAAAGCGCACAATGCAAAGCTTCATGCGAAAGTGCAAACTGGGTTTGATCGGCATCAAGTGCATCGATGTAATCAGGATTGTAATAAAAAGATTTTCCGTCACTAAACGTTGATTCACACCATTTAGGATCACCCGGCACCATCGGTAAACGCAAAACCAACGCACCAAGAAATGGCTTATCTAAAATTAAGCGCGTTCTTGCGGCGGCAAGTTTATTTTCAACGTCGGGATAATTATTCATATCAGAACGAATAAAAGAGAAAAGAGAAGAAAAGAAAAAAAACAATTACTGTCCACAGATGAACGCAAATGGACGCTAATAAAAGCTATTTTTTGTTTTTTAAATTTGCGTTCATTTGCGTTCATCTGTGGATAATTATTTTGCTTTAGTACAATTTTAATTAGTACAACAGTTAATAAAGCATTAAATCGGCAATTTTATCTGCCCAGTTAGCAAATTCAGGTACGGCAAATATGTCCTGACCAATGGCGCGATGCATATCGGAAACCATCATCACACCCATTTCTCGCTGTTTGAACTTATTAGCATAAGATAAAATATTGCCATGCACTTTCATTGCTTCATCGGTTTCTTTGGCGCGAATTGCACGCCCTACTAAAGCTGTTGCTACCGCGTATTGCAAATCAATTTCTTTTGGCGCTTCTACCTGCTCACCGTTGATAATCGCATCAAGATCTGGCATTTGATCAAGGCTCGCAATAAATGCGGCTAGTTCAATACCGGCTGCCTTACCAACACAAGCCTGCAGTGCGCCAGAAAATAATTCGGGGTGATCTTCAAATTTGTGTAGCGCACGATGGGCAAATTCCCATGAACGTGGTGAAGGAAACGCGACTGGATTTTGTGAAGCATCAAATTCAAATAATAAATCCTGACGAAATCGTAAAAACGCAATCACACGCTCATCAATATTATTTGCATACGCCCAGGCAACCCAGTCATCTAAATTTATATCAACTTCGTAATGTGAAAAGCGATTCGCTAATGGTGCAGGCATACTATAGGTCACGCCTCGATCACCCTGTCGATTACCTGCCGCAATAATTGCCCAACCCGCCGGTACTTCGTATTCACCCAATTTTCTATCAAGAATTAACTGGTAAGCTGCAGCGGAAACACTCGGCGGTGCAGAAGTAATTTCATCAAGAAATAAAATACCGTTTTCACCATGACGCTCGGCATTCGGCAACATCGCTGGCACTGCCCATTCAACTGCCTCACCTTGCTTGAATGGAATACCGCGTAAATCACTTGGCTCCATCTGTGAAAGACGGATATCAATCAGTGGCGTATTCTGGTTTTTTGCAACCTGCGCCACCATTTGTGATTTACCCACACCAGGCGCACCCCAAAGCATCACCGGTGTATGATGACCGCTTTGTGTGCTGTTATATTCTTTTTCGACGACGGTTAATAAATGGGCTGGACGCATAATTTTTATATCTTCTTAAATCTTTATTATGAAATTTCTGTATTTATGAAAAGATGTACTGAACTAAAAGTGTATGGCTAAAAACGATTAGGTCTAAAGTTTCATATCATCAAAACCAGCCAGTTTATATAGCCGTTTCGCTTCTTCCAGATTTTGTTCAACACCTGTGCCTTCCTGATACATCATCGCCAGCGTTGTCAGTGATCCCATCAAACCCTGCTCACCCGCTTTGGTAAACCACTTCACCGCTTTTTGTGCATCCTTTTCTACACACTCGCCTTCCATATACATAAAACCCAATCCATGTTGCGCAACTGCATGACCCTGTTCAGCTGCTGCTTCCATATATTCCACCGCTTTCGCTTCATTAGCGACAATGCCTAAACCATTTTGATACATAATGGCGCAGCGATGTTGCGATTCGGCATCACCCGCTTCTGCTAATGGTGCTAAGAACTGCAATGATTGTTTGAAATTTTTAGCCTCAAATGCCGCAATACCACTGGAAAAACTGGCATCCATATCACTTATATTCATCTTTTCTTCTGACATGACTTTACCCATAATCTAAAAGCAGCAGTTTATCATGGCTTGATTTGACGCATATACCAATTATTAACAGGGACAATTCTCGGGGAATAAGGCATTCAGGCCAATATAGGCACAATTGCTTAATAAATACCTACTCTAATGGGATAGACATTGTGCATTCCAAAATTCGTTCACACTAGGTATAATTTGCGCCCAACAATCAACACAAATAGCTACATCGTTGTTGAGAAAATTTAGTGTTGTCGCCTGTGCTCAGGTTACAACTGAATGTAAATATATCTCTAGCCG
The DNA here is from genome assembly GCA_964500555.1 of uncultured Thiotrichaceae bacterium. Lineage (GTDB taxonomy): Bacteria > Pseudomonadota > Gammaproteobacteria > SZUA-229 > SZUA-229. The sequence continues at coordinate 15,797 of CAZCOZ010000020.1, forward strand.
TTAATGTCTAGAACCCATGAGGAAACTTAAGATGAATCAAGAATATTACAATGCAGTAACCAAAATGGAAGAAGCTGGTGTTGATCCAGAGTACATCCTTGGCTGGGAAGGCGGTTATGTTGTAAACCCACCACGTGAAGAGCAACGTGTAACAGACGCTTATGAAGCAGGTTACGAAGACGGAAAAGAAAAAAATACTGATAACTTCAGCAAATGGGCTAAATAAATAACTTATTTCGTTTCTGATATTTAGTCGTTAAAAAGCCGGTACA
>CAZCOZ010000020.1:16168-18859 GCA_964500555.1 uncultured Thiotrichaceae bacterium
AGAAAGAATTTACTTCAGTTTTTTAAAAACTAAAGCATACCCCGCGTTATCCGCTTAAACGCTTTCATCCCATCAGGTATTTCAATATCGATCACCTGATCGGGAATCCATTTATTATCTTTCTCGCCCATCACGTCACGCACGTGTTCACCAACACAACGCTTCATTTGAAAACCGGGCATGCCTTCTTCAAAAGTAAAAGCACTGTACTCATTCATACGTTCATTCATTAAAGCAATATATTCTGCACGAAAATCTGTTTCTTTATCATCCGAAACATCGCGCCGATTATCATGCATGGTTTTGGCTAGATTAAGTGCCATTCCGGTAATCAATGCCTGACGATCTTCAGCTGAATAATCTTTTGCAGAAATCACGCGATCAACCACATGCACAAGAAAGGATGTGAATTCTGCAATCACATCCAGACGTTGGAAATGCGTATCAGTCTGATAGCCTTCGTTTTCCATATGCATGACATTGGCACTGGCGACTTTCCAGAAATTAAAGCTAAGCACACTGCCCGTGTCTTCCGGCGTACGCTCTTTACCTTTGTCATTCCACTTATTTTTAACTCTAATTTTCATTATGACCTCAACAACTGCGTGTACACTAATTCTCGCTTGAATAGTATACTGGATAGCAACATTTATTTGCTATGGAACTTCTGAATAAATCTGGATCGAGCAGGTTGCTGGTTAAACTGTTCTGGTTCAAGGCGTGGAGCACACGTAATAGCATGGCTATTGCGAAGTTTCACAACGCGGAAACAGGACAGTTTAACCAGCAAGATGTCGATTCACGACTTATTCAGAGGTTCCCTATTTCCGTTATGGATATAAAACAACTCAGCGACACCGTACAGCTAAACTGCCATATTTCAGATGCCAGGCATGCGGGCAATTACACCCTGTGCATTTACCTGTTAAAAATGCGTGAATTCTATCGTTGGGAGAAAAAACACGGTTTTGGCGATAAATTATCAACCGAGGATATTGGTAGCTGGCTAACTGCACGTGAAGCTTTATGGGAAGAAGTGGAGAATCAACAATACCATGCCGTAGAAATTAATGGTCAGACATTTGATCCATTCGAATCACAAAGCATCAACCAGTCATTAATAAAAGAAAATTTAATTTATAGCGGAGGTTATGGCGTTAAGGAAAAACCCCACTTCTTTTTAGCCGAACTGGAAAGCAAAAAAAGCGTTAACGATTACAATATTTACATTAGCGGTAAAGAATACGCGCGTGACTTAACTTCTCCACCCGCGATGAGTAACAATAAAACAATTTTTGTTCGACGTGAATCATTCAAACGATTAATTTGGGAACGCACCGATGAATGGCGTTGGAACAAACCCGAAAATGCAATGGCAAAAGCCATTCGTTGTTATGATTTTGATAACAATCTCGAAGATGCTTTAAACCGTATGACGGATAATGAATTAGACGCCGCCGTATTACATGAAATAGGTGAAATAAAAGCCGGGGAAAAACTCAACGGCTGGCAGCAGATGATGTCGGACATTAGCTTTAGTCAGGCTGAAATTATGGCACGTGCAGCGCGTGATCATTACGCTGATACTTTATTAACTCTGCCGACATTAATTGAAAACAACAACCAGGCATCCATCCATTTCTATTTCGCCAACCTAACAAACATGCGGAAACATATCTTTCCTTCTTTAATAGAAGCATATAATCAATGGTGTGAAAATAAAAAAGTGAACGTAATAGAAAAAACGGTTACAAAAACCGTTAATCACTGGCAAACTATTTGCCAACAAATTCTCGACTTACATCAGCGCGATGCAAAACAATGTAGCAATGAAATTGAATTATTAGTCAGCAGTAATCATATATAGTAATCACATTTGAGACCCATCACATACAAATGAAAAAAACAAGAATTCGCTGATTACAGTAAACTAAAATTTATAAGTTTAACCCATGACACTGTCATTCCCGAATGCTTATATCGGGAATCTAGAAGCTTCAAGTGACTAACAAAACAAAATCCCCGATAAAAACATTCGAGGATGACAGATTCATTTTAACTGTACGGTAGTAACACTCGATGGACAAACCAGAAAAAAACGGCCAGGAAATACAAGAGATAAAACCCAACACTTTCATCTTTGAAAAACACAATGCACTACCCCTGGATATTTGCCAGGAAATGATTCGTCGCTTTGAAAGTGATACTGAAAATCAGTACCAGGGGCGCATTGGTCAACAGTCCAATGAAGAACAAAGTATCAAACGCTCAACTGACCTAGTCACTAGCGGCAAAGAAAACTGGAAAGATTTAGATGCAGAATTATTTCGCTCACTTGGCACAGCAATACAGGCATTTCGTGAAACCTACCCTTTCTTTAAAGGCTCATTTAAAGACAACGGTTATGCAATCCAACGCACCGACCCCGGTGAGTTTTACCATTGGCACATCGACGGTGGCAGTCATGAATTCAGTCAGCGTCAGTTAGTCGCCATCTGGTATTTAAATGATGTCGCTGGCCCTGGCGGTGAAACCGAGTTTTCTTTTCAGAATGTTAAGGTCAAACCGGAAGCGGGAAAGTTGTGCTTGTTTCCACCATTCTGGACGCACGAGCATCGTGGCGTCACCCTTGAAAGAGGAGTGAAATATATTGCGACAACCTGGGTCGTTTTTGCTTAAGTGTTTCGTTGC
>CAZCOZ010000020.1:18959-27606 GCA_964500555.1 uncultured Thiotrichaceae bacterium
AGTGTTTCGTTGCCCTGTCACGTTACGATACATTTAACAGCCACAGTATTCATTCATCACAGCTTATTTTAGTACCGATACATCACTCAAAATGTGATCACTTTCGGACAGTATGAATTCAAGAAATGTCTTCGCAGCCAGAGACAGACGTTTTTTCTTCATATGCACGGCATACCAGCGCCGTCTGAGTGGAAAGCCATTGACACTTAATAGCACGATGTGGTTACTGGCCAGTTCAAAACGCAGGTTGCGCCGTGACAGTACCGATATACCCAGCCCAGCCATCACGCCTTGTTTAATTGCCTCACTACTACCCAGCTCCATATAAGGTATCACCTCAACCCCCTGCTCAGCGAGTAATCTGTCAACCGCCTGGCGAGTGCCTGATCCAGCTTCCCTTACCAGAAATCGCTCCTGGCTTAGCATCTTAAGCGTAATGTTCTTCTTATTCGCGAGCGGATGATCAGGGGATGCAACCACCACTAGTTCATTATCAATAAGCGGATAAACTTCCACCTCAAGTTGACTCGGCACTTGCCCCATAATCAATAAATCATCTTCATTTGATTTAAGACGCTGCAGTACTTTGGCTCGATTCGTCACCGTAAGTTTTGGCTTGACCTGCGGATGTCGCGTAATAAACGCACCCAGTAATCGAGGCATGAAGTATTTTGCCGTGGTAATAACAGAGATATGCAAATCACCTTTAACAATTCCCTGACGTTCAGACGCCGAATCTTCCAGCATCATTAATCGGTCAAGAATTTCCTGAGCCGCCTTATAAACATCACTTCCGACAGCAGTAGGCTGAACATGTCGCCCTACCTGCTCCAGCAGTGGCAGCCCTAACGCTTCACTCAATTTTTTAATTTGCATGGAAACCGTCGGTTGAGTAAGATGCAACGCCTGCGCGGCGCGCGTATATCCACCCAGGCGCACCACCATTTCAAAAATTTGCAACTGGCGCAAAGTAACATGCCGGATAAGGTTATTGATAGCAGAATAAGACATAGATAATAGTCTATAGCAAAAATAGAAACAATCAATTTCAATTTATATGATTTTTTCTACATAATGTCGGCTCGCGGTATATACCGCTAACTGAATTCAATCTGGATAATAGGTAGTAGTCAGCAATGACTTCACTGAATATCTGGGTGCATCAACGGGTCATAAAACTCATAGGAGAACTCCATGGCTAAGAAATACGAAGCGGGTGTAAAAGCGTACCGCGAAACTTATTGGCAACCGGACTATGTTCCGCTTGACACTGATTTACTTGCTTGTTTTAAGATCACTCCACAACCTGGTATTGATCGTGAAGAAGTAGCAGCTGCTGTTGCTGCTGAGTCTTCTACAGGTACTTGGACGACTGTTTGGACTGATTTATTGACCGACATGGATTACTACCGTGGACGTTGTTATCGCATAGAAGACGTACCTGGTGATGATACTTGTTATTATGGATTTATTGCCTATCCGATTGATTTATTTGAAGAAGGGTCGGTTGTAAACGTACTAACCTCGTTGGTCGGTAACGTATTTGGATTTAAGGCATTACGTGCATTGCGCTTAGAAGATATTCGCTTCCCAATTGCTTACGTTAAAACGTGTAATGGTCCACCACATGGTATTCAGGTTGAACGCGACAAGATGAATAAATATGGTCGTCCAATGCTGGGTTGTACCATTAAACCTAAATTAGGTTTATCTGCGAAGAACTACGGTCGTGCGGTTTACGAAGTATTGCGTGGCGGTCTGGATTTCTCGAAAGATGACGAAAACGTCAACTCACAGCCTTTCATGCGCTGGCGTGATCGCTTCCTGTTCTGTCAGGACGCGATTGAAACAGCAGAAGCTGAAACCGGTGAGCGTAAAGGTCACTACTTAAACGTAACGGCTGCTACACCAGAAGAAATGTATGAACGTGCTGAGTTTGCCAAAGAAATTGGTTCTCCAATTATTATGCACGACTTCTTTACCGGCGGTTTTTGTGCCAACACAGGTCTGGCGCAATGGTGTCATAAGAATGGTATGTTGCTACACATCCATCGTGCGATGCATGCGGTTGTTGACCGTAACCCGCATCACGGTATCCATTTCCGCGTGCTAGCTAAGTGTTTACGTTTGTCAGGTGGTGATCACTTGCACTCAGGCACAGTAGTTGGCAAGCTCGAAGGTGATCGTCTTGCAACATTGGGCTGGGTTGATTTAATGCGCGAATCGTTTATTCCTGAAGATCGTAGTCGTGGTATTTTCTTTGACCAGGATTGGGGTTCTATGCCAGGTGTTCTGCCTGTTGCCTCAGGTGGTATTCACGTTTGGCACATGCCTGCACTGGTTGCTATCTTTGGTGACGACTCTGTTCTACAGTTTGGTGGCGGTACACTGGGTCACCCTTGGGGTAATGCAGCAGGTGCAGCGGCAAACCGTGTTGCAGTTGAAGCCTGTGTTGATGCGCGTAATCGTGGTGTTGACGTAGAGCGTGAAGGTAAAACTGTTTTGACTCAAGCGGCTGCTCACAGTCCTGAATTGGCAATCGCCATGGAAACATGGAAAGAGATCAAATTCGAGTTCGATACAGTCGATAAACTGGACAACGTTAACCGTTAATACTGAAGGTCTGGTGGTTAATTATTAATATTAACTGCCAGGCATTGGTTGTAAACGCAAAGTTGTAAACGCAAAAAAATTTAAAGAGGTATTTAGTAATGGCTGAAATACAAGATTATAAATCATCACAAAAATTCGAAACGTTTTCTTATCTGCCGGAAATGACAGCAGATCAGACACGCGCTCACATTGCTTATGTTATCGCACAAGGCTGGAACCCGGCAATTGAACATGTCGAGCCAAGTCGTGCATTTAACTACTACTGGTTTATGTGGAAGCTACCGATGTTCGGCGAGCAGTCTGTCGATGTTGTGCTAGGTGAACTAGAAGCATGTCGTCGTGAGTATCCTAACAACCATGTCCGCCTGATTGGTTATGATAACTATTCACAAAGCCAGGGCATGTCGTTTGTGGTTTATCGCGGCTAGAAATAAAGCAGTAAGCATGACTTTCCATCCTTTTATTTCAAAGGGTGGAAATATTGCACCATATTTAGAACCCTTTACTTAAAGGAATTCAGTATGACAGAACAATTACATACACCGGCACTGTCGGGGCGTGAATTATCACGAGCAAGGCGCAAAGCAATGTCCTTTACTGGTGCCAATATAAAGTTGGGCAACAGTAATTCTGGGGCTGTTGCTGGCTCCGCGCAATCATTTTCTGCCAAAGCGCCAGCTGCAGGGTTACTTGATTCGTCGGGTAAACCGCTCACTGGAAAGGCGTTATCAATGGCGCGGCGCGCTATGTTGTCGCAGGGTGGAAAAAGCTCATTAACAACCAGAGCTTCAGCCGCGAGCGTTACCGCGCCTGCGTCAAATGTGCCCGCTTCAAGTGCGATTGAATCGAAACCCAGTGTGGCAGATGTTGCTCAAGCAGAAGCGTGTTGTGATGCCTGCGCTGCAGATGATAATTATACTGAGCCTTGCACACCTTGTGCGGACGGAGCTGATGCTGGAAGCCGTGAAGTGAAAAATAATGAAGCGCTAGATAGCCTGTGTGACATTATTGAAGACAGTCCGCCAGGATCCGTGAATGCGTCTTCCAGTGTCCGTGCTTATTGTCGTGATCGTCGTAACACCTTGTCTAGAAAAGGCAAACTTGGTTTGCCTGGCAAGGCAGGCAGTGCAGCGCGTAAGTCAGTGGTTCGTGGTGCAAGGGGTTCATCTCTAACGGGAAGAGCATTGGCAATGTTACATCGTGAAGATCGTTGCTCAGTTGGTCGTGGTGATTCTGCCGCCTGCCGTCCGAGTGGTCGCATGCGTCCAGGCTCTGACACTGCGCCGCCTAAGGTAGAGGTAGGAACGACATTGTCAGGTCAAGCGGTGAGCGGTACTCAGGTTGAACAGACAGAAAAAGTGACGGGGTCTGAAGCCGGTGGGTGTCGCGCCATCACGGGTACGGAATACCTTGGTACGGAACAATTTGGCAAGCTTTGCTCGATAGTTCCGCAAGCGAATGAGCCTAAAGTGGCGATGAGCGAAACCACGCATGGTCAATTGATGACTGGTAGTAACGTTGCCGTCACAGGCAAAGTTACAGGATCAGAAGCCGGTAGTTGTAAAGCTGTCACTGGTAGCGAATACCTTGGCGTTGATCACTTCGAATCGATTTGTTCAACACGTAATGTTGCACGCTCACAGGGAAAAGTGATTGCTGGTAGTACTAGCAAAAATCAACTTATTACTGGCGCTGATGAAGCAAGAGATAATGCAATGACGGGCTCTGAGTCTGGTGCTATGCAGAATGTCACTGGTTCGGCTTACACTAATATGAAGCCCAGAACGATGAGTGCACAGGCGCCTTCAAAAGTGGGTGTTAGTCACACTGCTACAGGTATGGTTGTTTCGGGTGGTGAATCCTCACGTATTGCTGGGATCACTGGTGATGAGCAAGATGCTTGCGGTGTTGTTACTGGCTCAGAATATGTGTCCAGTGAGCGATTTCAATCCGCTTGTGGGACAGGTCCCACATTAACGCCACCAGCGAAAGTGGGAGTCGATGCCAGCCGTGGCGGCATGACAATCACCGGCAATCTGGTTGATCGAGATGAAAAAGTAACGGGTAATGAACCTGGTACCTGTCAGCACGTAACAGGTAGTCAGTACGATAGTTCAGCCAGTCATGGTTTCTGCGATCAACGATCGGACAAGGTGCATGAAATGCATACTCTGGTTGGTCGACGATTGACTGGTACGGAGGCAAGTCCTTCCCCAAAGTTAACAGGTGACGACCGAGGTAGCTGCTCGGGCGTCACTGGAAGCGAATATGTTAGCCAGGAATATTTTCAGCAATCTTGCCCGCAGACACCACAGTCGAGTACTAGAATGACAGGTTTAAGTCGAACATGGCATAACCAGGTCGTAAGCGGCGTTCAGACTGGACACTCGCAAAAAACCACGGGTGATGAGCATGGACTCTGTAACACAGTAACTGGCAGTAGTTATGCTGGACGCGAGCAAGTGAGCGAATTTTGTGATGCTACTGTAGCTGCTCAGGGTGAACAACGTCTAGCGCAACATGATGGTGTGCCAACTCAGCCTGTTTCCGGCATGACGCCGGTAATGGATGAACGCATGGGGGGCAATTTTCAGCGTGGCAAGTGTCAACAGCTAACGGGTACGCCGTATCAGGGACAGCGCGAACAAGCACTATGCAACAGTGGTAATCAGCACCATCTGGCGCAAGCAGCAATGGGTCAGAGCGGGTCACTAACAACGACTCAAACGACGACCCAAACGACGACCAATAGTGTCGCAGAAGTTTATAAAGCTGATTTTACTGTTATGTCGCCGGCAAGAGCCGCTAAACAGCAGCGTGATAATGAGCCTGTGCATAGCAGTGTGTATGCGCGCAGAAGCTCAATTACCGGTGCGGTAAACAAGGCGGAAGGTGTTATCTCTGGAACCCCGGAATTTCGTCACGGACGTGAACAACAGCTTGTAACTGAGATGGCGACAGCGCAGCCAGAAAAAAATAATCCAGAAAGAATTACTGGTGAAGGCAGTGAAAGTGGTACCAGTATAACGGGTGACGACTGGTCTCGTGGCGGTGCTGTTACCGGCACAGAAGGTCTGTTTTCTTCCAGCCGTAATCAGACGCAACAAGGTGCGTCAATTCAACGCAATAATATTGGTGCTCACGCGCTTAAAGATCGAGAACGTCCAGAAGCCGCAATATCTAAAGTGACCGGTAGCAGTGGTGGTAGCTGTGATACAGGCCTGGTTACGCTGTCTGGTGGTGCCAGGGCCTGATTGTTTTCTACTTAAACTTAAACTGTTGTTTAAGTAAGTGGAAACAAAGAAGATGTTAGTGCAATAGACAAAACGACAAGAGACGAATGTAATGAACACAAAAAATGCTTACAGGAGAAGATCTGCTAACGATATAAGTCGTTACACGCAGGCACCTGTGGGCATGGCACAACTACAGTCGATCGTATCTCCTGTTGATGATTCTGCAGTAAGTAGTCCTGGGCTTAGTTCGCCTCAGGTCAAAACGGCGATTAACCAACAGACGAGCGAACAGGCGAGCGTAGATATGTCTACACGGCCTTTGTTTGCAGCTTCTGCGCCTGTTGAATCCGCTGCTGAGGCGCTTGCCTGTAGCAGTTTGCCACTTCGTACATGTCGGCATCCGCTGACGGATTTACGCGCAAACGCACAGTTAGCACGTTGCGAAGAAGCAATCAAAAGTCGCTTTGAAGCCATTGTACCAGTACTTAAAAAATTGGCTAACCTGCAGCATGAGATAGAATTTGTAACGCAAGCACAAACGCTTGCCAAAAAAGAATTAGGTTACACTTTCCCTGACAAGCTACTAGCGAATGCCTGGCTAAACGGTCTGGACATGCAGGAAATGTACGCACACTGTATTTTCGGTGCGTTGAAAAACTCGGTTGATCAGTTTGCCGATAACCTGCGCACTCAGTCGGAAGACACATTGGATACACAAAGCTTTTTTCTTGACTGCGGTTTTCACTGTGTAGATATTACTCCCTGTTCTGATGGTCGCTTAAAAGGCTTATCTAAATATATATTGCGATTACCTTTGTCTGCTTTGACGGTACGCAATGCTTATGCCGGTGCGCTATTTAATGTCGAAGCCAATATTCGTCATTGGGAAAGTGTCGAGCTGGCACGGTTTCGTACAGGCGTACCCGTCACTGCCGATGCAGGAACCCATTATTTGAAAGTGGTGGTTTATCATCGTAGCAGTTCCGACCCGTCTCATCAGGGGTGTGCAGCACATGGCAGTAATGACAACGTGTCGGCAGAAGCCGGGCTTGCGCGCCTGCACGAGTTCCGTGAAGCCATCGAAAACAGTTTCTGTTGTGGGGCTTCAGTCGATATTCTGTTGATCGGGGTTGATACCGATACCGATGCAATACGTGTGCATGTGCCGGATAAAAAGGGTGAGCTTAATGTTTATCGTTATGTTGATAACGCCAAAATTTATCACGACACAGTAAACATGAACGCCGATCAGGCGCACATCGCAGTTTATGACGCGGTTAAGAACATTAGCGAAACAGATGGTTGGGGTGCCGGTGACGGTGAACCTGAAGAAGGCATCCGCCGTTTGATTGTAAATCTATTAATTAATAATTTATCGCAAATAGAATATGTTAGCGATTTATACGAAGGTCGTTATCCTGACATCGGACATGCAGAACGTTATATCAGTGTGGGCGATGGTTTTCAGGAAGTGCAACTGCGTAATCTTGCTTATTATGCACACCTGCATACTGTGGAAGAAGGTGCAGCAGACCTTGATATCGGCATTAAGATTTTTACCGGCCTAAATCTAAAACATGGGCTGCCGGTACCGATTGCGATTCATTACCGTTATGACTCCAAAGTACCAGGGTCAAGGCAACGCATGATTGAAAAATGCCAAACAGTAAAAGCTGCGATTAAAAATCGTTATAGCGAGTTGGCTGCACACAAAAAAATAATTTGTCAGATGAGCTTACAGGATCGGCCTCTAGGCAGTCCGCTTGAGATCATTGATGAGGAAGCCGCATGAGAATTATGCAAGTAGATAAGACCCTGGTTTCGACCAATCGCATAGACGGTTTAGGTCATCGCCCCTTGCTGGTTGTGCGCGACAAAAAAGGTAGCACACCTCTGGTTGCTGTCGATTCAGTCGGCTGCATTCCTGGCGACTGGGTGATCTGTGTGGGTAGCTCAGCAGCGCGTGAAGCGGCAGGCAGTAAAGACTACCCAAGTGATTTAACCATCGTCGGCATTATTGATTACTGGCAGGAGAGCTGAGGTGGAAATCATGCAAGTACGTGATGACCTGGTGGCTACCCGTCGTGTCGATGGTTTGAGAAGTGTGTCATTGCGAGTGCTAAGTGATATGAAAGGCAAGCTTTTTGTTGCCACTGATCCCGTCGGCGTACCACCAGGACAGTGGGTTATTACAGCGAGTGGCTCGGCAGCACGCCATGCGATGCCTGACTTTGGCACGCTAACTGATCTTACCATCGCAGGCATTATTGATGATTGGGAATGACGGTTAAGAGCAGTGATCGTTGTAGATAACGAAATATAGAATTTTTGAGTATTTTAATTTAAACATTTTTAACGAAGGTCGGAGAATAATATGGCTAATGATATATCTGGTATTGCATTGGGAATGATTGAAACCCGCGGTCTAGTGCCTGCAATTGAAGCGGCTGATGCCATGACAAAAGCGGCTGAAGTACGCCTTATAGGTCGTCAATTTGTTGGCGGCGGTTACGTGACAGTATTAGTACGTGGTGAAACAGGTGCGGTAAACGCAGCAGTTCGCGCCGGTGCGGATGCTTGCGAACGTGTTGGTGATGGCCTGGTTTCAGCGCACATCATTGCACGTGTACACGGCGAAGTAGAAAACATCTTACCTTCAGCGATTGAAGCTTAAGGTAAACCCTAAATTTAATTATTAATCTGGAGAAAAATAATGAGTGATATATCTGGAGTAGCATTAGGCATGATCGAGACCCGTGGTCTGGTTCCTGCTATTGAAGCGGCTGATGCCATGACCA
>CAZCOZ010000021.1:0-26100 GCA_964500555.1 uncultured Thiotrichaceae bacterium
ATGAGCTTTCTGTGAAAACTGTCTGAGCGTCTTTTGCGAGTTTTTTCACAGCATGGTAACAACATTGTCTCGATGGGAACCCTGTTTCTCAAGGGCGACGTTGTAGTGGCGGCTTTTTCTGGATACTCTTTTGAGCTGTTGCAAAAGAGTATCTCGCCCGCGGTGCGAATACCGCAATGCCTAACAAAAAGTAACCCTGTAAATATTATAAAACCAACCTACAAATTACCCTTCGCCAACACCATCAAACTATTAATCGCCACTTCCATCTTCAACTGCATAGCCTCAGCGTCACTATCCTTCTCAACATAAACCTCCTCACCAACCGCAACAACAACCCGAGTAAACGGCCATGGCAACATAAAGTGATCCCACGAACCAAAGTACCAGGCATTTTTCGCTGCACAGGCAATAGGTAACATCGGCGCTTTTGTCATCTGAGATAACATTACAGCGCCTGGTTTAAATTTAAAAATAGGCCCCGTAGGACCATCAGAAGTCGTTACTGGTGATACCTTATCTTTCGTAATAATCATAAACATATCTCGCAAGGCTTGCGCACCTGTGCGGGTTGATGAACCTCGTATTACTGTTGCACCTTGTGATGACACTATTTTTGCAGGAATTTCTCCATCAACGGAAGGGCTAACCAGAAAACCCACTTTCATGCCGCGCTTTATTTGTTGCAACATATACCACGCACAAAACAAATGTTGCTGATGCCAGTAACATGGAATAACGGTGCGCTGCTTTATAACAACCTCATCCATGTTCGCTCGGCCAATTACTTTCACGCGACAACTAAGCCAGATAAAATTAACCAGTACCACCATAATGGGCTTTAATATGGCAAAACCAATTTTTCTTTTAAAGGTCATTTGCCGACGCGAGCTTTCTGCTGCTGGCGTATCAGCTTTCTCCGCGGCAGTCGATTGTTCTGGTTTTTTCCCGTAGGGATTTGTTGCCATGATTTAATACACTTTTATTTGAGTTTCTGAGACAATCATACCCGTTTTTATCAGTTCGCCACTTAATATGTAATATAATCACACATCATAAAAATAATCGATTACGTTCTATCTCCATTATGCCTGAAGCGACTAACAGTTTGAATATTGCACCGGGGCCAGAAGAACCTTTTACGCTCGATATTAATCTCGAATCTCAACAGAAAATCGCCGAGCTACTTAATGAATACGGCGATATTATCAAACTCAACGATGCTAAACGCGGTGATCTGAGTTTTCTAATCACTAATCCTGACGCCATTAAACATGTATTAATCAGTAACCATGGTAATTATACTAAAGGTGTCGGTTTTGAACGTGTGAAAATGTTATTAGGCAACGGCATTATCGTCAGTGATGGTGATTTCTGGCGACGTCAGCGCACCTTAATACAACCGGCTTTTAGCCGTAAAAATATCGTTAAACTTTTTGCCACCATGAGCGCCGTGACACAAAAGCTTATTCCTCGCTGGACAGCTTTTGCAAAGTCGGGTGAAAGTATCGATATAACGACAGAGGTCAGCACCTTTTCGCTAGAAGTAATCTTACGTGCACTCATCAGCGACGACCTCGATAAAATAATTGCTCAGCAGGGCACAAACCCTTTTGCTTTTTTAGCCGATGACCCGACACGGGATCTCTCCGTTGCGATGAAATTTCGTCAGTTGTGCAAACTGGTGCAAACCATTGTTGATGCTCGACGAGAAAATAATGAACACCCGGGTGACCTACTTGATAGTCTGATGTTTGCTGCTGATAAAGATGGCAACAAAATGTCGGACAAAGAATTAATCGATGAAGTCATGACCATGATTATTGCTGGCCATGAAACCACCGGTGGAACGCTAAACTGGATCTGGCATGAGCTCTCCGAACATCCTGAATATGAACAAAAGGTCTACCAGGAGGCAGCCGCAGTAGTCATCAACAACAACCTTAGCGATGATGACTTAAGCCACCTCAGCTTTACTAAACAAGTGATCGACGAAGCACTGCGCCTGTATCCGCCAGTATGGTTATTCAGCCGTAAGGCCGTTAAGGACGATGTGATAGCCGGTTATACGATACCTTCTGGTTCAAATATCTTCCTCTCGCCATATTACACACAACGCGATCCGCAATTATGGGAAAAGGCTGATGAATTCTACCCTGAGCATTTTAGAAATAAGGGTAGCGCACTGCCACATAAATATGCCTTTATCCCTTTTTCAGCGGGGTCGAGGCGATGTATTGGTGAATATTTTTCCTATATCGAAATGCAAACGCATATCGCTATATTGATTAATCTGTTTAAGTTAAAAACCTTACCCGACCAACAGATTGAAATCGAACCCGCTATTAACTTGCGGACAAAGAACAGTATTATGATGCAAATAAATTTGCGCTAAGTACGAAGTCGTTGATTGCGATATAATTACGACATAATAAATTATAGCAATAATTACTCGATTTATTTTCTCTATTCTCAGGCGAATTAAAATACCATGTCATCTACCGTGCCAGCCACACAGGCAAATTTCAAAACACTTACTGAAGCACTAGACAACAACGCGAACACTGCTTATGCGATCAATTATCTGGGCAGTAATAGCAAAGAATCCAACGTCAATTTCAGTGAGCTAAAATCACGCGCGCTCGGTATTTTATTCAACTTACAAAAACATAATATAAAACCGGGTGAGCAACTTATTATTCACAGTGATAATAATGAACTCTTCCTTGATGCATTTTGGGCCGGTCTGTACGGTGGCATTGTTCCTGTCCCCGTTGCGGTTGCAAGTAATGATGAACATCGTTATAAATTACTGCGCATTTTCAATAAGCTTGAATCACCCTGGCTTTATACTGATAGCGAAACGTTGAACAAACTTGTCGAATTTTGTGAAAAAAATAAACTGACTGATAACGCTGAAAAGTTACGTTCAAAAAGTATTTTAATAGATGAAATAGAAGATATTTCACAACTCGGCACACCGCATACTATAAAACCTGATGATATTGCTTTTATTCAATTTTCTTCGGGCTCGACCAGTGACCCCAAAGGTGTCGTGCTTACGCATAAAAATATAATGACGAATATTCACGCCATTATTGCTGCAGCAGAATTTACTCAGGCGGATAAGTTTTTTAGCTGGATGCCACTTACCCATGATTTGGGAATGATTGGTTTTCATTTAACACCCATTGTCATTGGCATTGATCACACGATAATGGAAACCAATGTTTTTGTGCGTCGTTCATTGTTATGGTTAATCGCTGCTAGCCAAAAGCAATCAACTATTTTATGTTCACCTAATTTTGGTTATAAACATTTTTTAAAGGTGTTTAATTCGAAAGGTATTGAACAAATTGATTTGTCACATGTACGTTTAATTTTTAATGGTGCAGAACCTATCTCTATAGAAATATGCGAACAGTTTTTAACGGCCATGAAACCTTATGGTTTAAAATCAAATAGCATGTACCCTGTTTATGGTCTAGCTGAAGCCAGTCTTGCCGTTTCATTTCCAAACCCTGCAAATGACATTGAAAGCATCCAATTAGATCGTGAACATTTAGCTATCGGTGACAAAATTAAAATCAGTTCAATCGCAGAACAAAGTGTCGAGTTTGTTCTTACAGGCAAACCCATTAACGATTGCCAGGTAAGAATCACTGATGAGAATAATAATATTCTTGCCAGCGATACTGTGGGCCGAATACAACTCAAGGGTGACAACGTCACCGGTGGATATTATTTAGAAGATGAAATAAACCAACAAATTATCAGTCAGGATGGCTGGCTTGATACGGGTGATCTCGGTGTCTTTGTTCGTCCAAATTCAAGCAATACTGATACTGACTCGCCTGAACAGTCCGTGTCTGAGCCATGCTTGTCTGAACAGCTGATCATTACCGGTCGAATGAAAGATATTATTTTTGTTAACGGATTGAATTATTATTCACACGACCTGGAAAATATATTACATACACTTGATAATTTAGAGTTAGGTAAAGTTGTTGCTACTGGCGCAAGAAAAGCGAAAGCAAACGAAGATGAAGTCATCATTTTTATTCTTCATCGTGGAAACACTGAAACCTTTATTCCTCTAGCCAAAGCCGTTCGCAAAAAAATCAATGAATCGACGGGAATAGAAATACATCAGGTTATTCCAGTCAAACGCATTCCTAAAACCACTAGTGGTAAAGTGCAAAGACATCTTTTGAATGACGAATATGTTTCAGGAAATTATGACAGTTTAATATTAGAAATTGATACCGCAACAAATATTAAACCGGAAATAGAAACAAATGCTTTAGCACAGGACCGTAATGATTTAGATAATCATATTTTAAAAATTTGTAATTCAACGGTGGAAAATAAAAACATTTCACTGGATGATAACTTATTTGAGATCGGCATAAGTTCGTTAGCACTTGCTGAAATACACGAAGGTATCGACGAAGCTTTTCCTGGCAAGGTTGAAATTGCTGACTTATTTGATAATCCGACTGTTCGTGAGTTATCTAGCTTCTTACAAAAAGCGATTGCTTAACCTTCGAAAAACAAACTTAAAAATAATCTTGATACGCTTTTCTATATGAATTACCAAAATGTATTTCTAAACGAAATAGCAAGCGCCATTTCGACCGTCTCTCTTTTTCGATAAAAACACGATCACCATCAAACGTTATTGGCCAGGTAATTTCTGGCACAATTTCGTAGAACAGCCATCGACGATGAAAGTTTTGTTTATAACGAACGGCAACACGGTAGTCTGTATCCATAAAACGGGGCTGACTGATTCCACTTATACTCGTTTCATAAGACAATGATGCTTTTTTATTTACACGTTGAAATATTGCAAAAGCCTGTACCCAGTCGTAACCACCAAATTCTTCCGATATTTCAATTTCTGTTGATGAGCGAAAAATAAGCCACTCTAAAAAGGAGTATTCAGCATCAAAAAGCGTTTTTGCACTAACAACACTTTCTTCTCGCTGGACTTCTTGCGTTAATCGAAGACGTAAACGTTCATCAACAGGATATTCAACTCGATACCGAAATCGAATTCGCGGCCTTAAATTAATGCTGACATTAAATTTGGTGTTTACGTTTTTAAATAAATCAAGCTGCAAACCTAAACTGTTTGTTGTGTCTTCACCATTACCAGGAACAATATCTCGAAGATCTTCATCATCCTCATTCGAAAAGGTTAAACGCAGTCTATTTTGAAAACCCGGCAACATTAAGCTGGCGCTTATCCCCATCTTAAACTCTAAGCGCTCTTCCTCATCATATATAAAGTCATTACGCCACCTTATATAAGTCCCGGCAACACCATCGTCAAAAACGCGATCATTTGAAAAAAAGTCATCAAACCATAATGCCGGCTTGCATAACTTCGAATTCATGAAAATCTGTGTTTCGTCATACCATTGCTTTTGATAATTATAGGTATCTAAACTACGGTCACAGGGTGAATCCGCATTATGTTTTTTATATATATTGTATTCTCGCTCACCATCTCCAATCACTGTGGTATCAATCACAACATTATCTGATTGCTGTGGTGGCAATAATGCTTCTGTTGGCTTTTTTGTTTTCTCTGGACTTGTTATGATGGCATCATTCGCCTGAACACCGCCATTAAACAATGAAGTAACAAGCAATGAAATAATAAGCACCAGGAAAATATAAGCTATATTTTTCGATCGATTTTTATTTACTTGTTTATACACACACAGCACTTAGAAACTATACATTACTATTATCTTATAGCCCACTATTACAATATTCTGCTAATTTATTTTGTATCTTATGCTCTATTTAAAAAAATCACTATTAGCCTGGCAATCGTATGATTTTTCTGATGATTTCAATGCGGTGTTAAAGAATGAAATCGCAAGTTTAAATGCTCAGCTATTGCCATTACAACAAGGTTTACGCCATAGTAGCTATGCGCTCAGCGACAAACTATCTTCGACTATCTTATCTGTCGCTAACGAAAAAGATACCATTTTAATCAAAGTTGGTTTGTTTTACACAGGTATGATTTCTGGCTGCAATTGTGCAGATGATCCGTCACCATCGGATGATGAATATAATGAATATTGTGATGTATTATTTTCTATTAATAAAAAGACGGCTGCAACAACAGTAGTGCTGATTGATTAACCTTAGCAGAGTCACTCAAGTAAAACTTATTCGTTCATGAGTTTCTTAACTACTGCCACTATCTCTGGGTGATCAAACTCACGACCACCTATTGCACTATAGCGGACATAGCCTTTTTTATCGATTAAATACGTTGTTGGTAAACCTCGCACAATATAGGACTGGGATACTTTACTGGTGGTATCAAACAAAATTTCAAAACTTGGTTCATCTTCAAATTGTCCAGTAAAAGCAAACACCTGATCAGAATCTTCCATCTGGTTTATCGCTAATACTTTAAAATTTTCATTTGCTATTTTTTTATTCAGCCTTTCCATCGATGGCATTTCACGTACACATGGTGGACACCACGTTGCCCAGAAATTAATCAACACAACCTTACCGCGATAATCTGATAACTTTACTTTTTCCTCATCCATATTCATTAATTCAAAATCGCGTGCTTCTATCTTTCTATCGAAAGCCGTTAAGTTATGGTTCAATACGGGCTGTTTCCAATCGGCAAATGTAACACCATTAAAAGCGATTAAAGCTGTTAGCAATATAAAGTTTGTTATGTTTTTCATATGTTTACTTGTTGGTTTTTTCGGTTAATTATTTATTGGTGTTTATCTTATTATTTTTCTGTTGTAGAAAGTTTTTCAGGTGCACATTTTACATTCTTAAGCACACCACTATGCACCTCATCACCAAGCTGCCAGTTATACATTAAATCAAATTCACTGTCGCGCGGTAGATCAATAGTAGTGAAACCTTGCTGCCAATCACCCACTGCAAACTCACCTATATCAGGCAGTAACGTCCACGAAAACGAAATACCCG
Source organism: uncultured Thiotrichaceae bacterium (assembly GCA_964500555.1). Taxonomy (GTDB): domain Bacteria; phylum Pseudomonadota; class Gammaproteobacteria; order SZUA-229; family SZUA-229. Next base: position 6,988 of record CAZCOZ010000021.1, read on the forward strand.
CTTTTTTCCATTCTTCAAGCCACTGTGTTTTTGTTTTAACGCTACGCAGTTTTTTACCTGTTGACCGATAACGCCAGTTGTTTACGCGATAACTTAAATGCTTATCTGAAGTATTCCTTATAATCGTACCGAACACGCAGTACAACGCTACCCGCTCAATTTCTTTCTTCGGAAAATTATGTTTGCCGTATATTGCTCTAACAAAGTCTGGCAAGATTTGTATCAATTCGATACTTAAACCTTCATCTTTACTTGTCCATGTTAGTAAACCAGAAACATCATTTTTATGAATCGTCACTTCCACTGCCATAAGTTCATTGCTTAATAACAATATTTGCAATGCCATTAAGGCGACAAGGTATTTAATATGACTGATTTTTTTTGCGTTCATAAACACGCGCATTATGACATTAGTTTTTATTTTTACTAAACATATTATTAACTGACCATTGGACGGCTCTCAAGTTCAGCCTATCTAAAAATCTAATTATTTATATAGATCAATGCTTTATGTGAAAAATACCGGTGTTTTCTCAAGTTAGATCATGTCTCTGGGCTGAAAAACCTAACACGAATCGCTTGACTTTCAATTTTATCGGAGCCCTAATAGTAACAAGTCACATTACTATCGTTTATGTATCTGGAGGATTGCGTTACGCTGACTGATCCCTCCCTTGCGGCGGAATCGAACAGCATCAGACGAGACTTGCACATCTTGCTAAGTTTTGCCTTTTCAACGCCTTTGTCGCCTTCTCGCACCTAACATATTGTTAGTTATGTTTCGTTTTATCAATTTGGATGTTTACGGAGACTACTAATGCACAGACATTATTTCATAAGTAACAATCTTGATGACCTTGACCGTATCGAAGACCATTTGGAGCGTAGTGGTATCGCGAAACCCCAAATTCACGTCTTGAGCAGAGATGATGCTGGTGTAGATACGCATAAACATCTGCACAACATCCAGTCTGTTTTTAAACAGAATGTTGTCAACGGCACCATCGTCGGCGCAATTATCGGTGTCCTCGCCGCCTGTTTAGTGATTGCTGTTGCCTATATTTCTAAATTACCTGAAACCTACACCTGGATGCCGTTTTATTTTCTTGCCGTCGTGTTACTTGGTTTTGCTACCTGGAGTGGCGGCTTCTACGGAATTCAAACACCACATAAAGAATTCAAACGCTTTCAACAGGATCTTGCCAACGGCAAACATGTGTTTATTATTGATGTGGATCCATCGCAGGAAAACATTGTCAAACAAATGGAAATTGATAATCCTCAATTAATCAGCGCTGGTACCGGTTCTGCGACACCTGGCTGGGTTGTTAAAGGCCAACAAAGTTTCCATGACATAACCACAAGAACGTTTCCTTAAATCGAATTTCTTTAACGAATTTTTTTAAACCGAAACGTACAAACCCACAGTTAAAGAGTAAGTCCCATCATATTAAAAAGACAGGAGCAACAGATGAGCGTTTCACAAAACTTTCCCAATGCACCAAAAGATTGGGATACAAATTCAGCCGAACAAACCGCCAGAGAAGATGGTTTAAAATTAAAACAAGATCATTGGGATCTAATTCGTGCATTGCAGGAGTATTACTCTAAAGTCGAGTTTCCTCGTCTGCGCCAAATTAAAGATGCACTTGATGAGAAGTTTCATGCTCAAGGTGGTATGAAATATCTTTATCAAATTATTCCTGGTGGACCGGTGGCGCAGGGCTGTCGACTTGCAGGACTTAACGTCCCGGCAGGCGCCATTGATAAATCTTTTGGGAGCGCCGCTTAACTTTGCTTAATTTTTTATATGCACCCCTTAAATTATAACAAAAGCCATACGGAGGAATAATAATTGAGTAGTGAGATTCAACCATAAAATAATTCTGCAAAAACGCAGTAATAAATCCAGGTTTAAAATAAAACTGAGGATTTAAAACAAAAACCTTATTCAGCACCATTTAATTATGAAGCTGGATAAGGTTCTATTTTTTAGGCTTCATTAATTAAAAAAGACTGATTAAAGAATCTCTTGAATATTTTATTCTAACCTTTATGTATCCAGTCTGCGCCCAAGGTTCCTTTCAAACGTTCTAAATAAGCATCACTGTTTACCCACGCTAACATTTCTTCAGCATTTTCCATGCGTTCCTGTAAGTCAGCCCAAAGCTCTGTCACTGACTCATTGGTTTCATCCATTTTTGCTTCGATATAATCTCGATTCATCTTCCAAAGATCAGCATCACGCTGTTGTTTTATTTTCAGGCGCTCTTTATACCAGTCACTTTTCAGTAAGTAATCAAGCGTAAACATTTTGCGTAGAGATGGATCGTCTATTGTTTTACCTTCATGCGTTCCTTCGGCCATGATATTTAACACCACCTGTAATGGTGGACAGGCGTCATGTATTGAACCATCTTCAATATAAGCGCGCGCCACCTTCTCCTGTGCTTCGGTAATGTTATTAATACCATCAACGTACGCATCTAAACCTTGTGTTTCTGGTCGTAACATTTCTTCATCAAACACAATTGTTGGACTATCAAATACTTTACCAAAAAAGGCATGAACAAATCTTTCGGTAATACGATAACCCAATCGACTGGCCTTAATCGTTTTACCATCATGTTCAAAATCTTCAATTTTTTCTAAATGACCCTTTTCAATTAAATATTTGGGGTCACGTTGACGAATTGGCAGACGACACCAAATTTCTGGTATCAACATGCTAATGTCATGCTCAATACGACGATTTACTCCAATATAACCGGCTGCCGATGAATAGCCCGCATAATCACACAAAATAAATGACACTAAAGCGTTGTTCAAATCTGCTGTCGTTGATAACGCATTAAACGGCCCTTTTGTTAATGCACCTTCCGAACCTGCTCCGGTAGTCGAAGGTGATTTACCCGTTAAGCTACAGATTAAATCCATAAATAATTCGGGTAACTCCTGGTAATGAATCGGATTATAAACGGCGAGTGGTCGTATACCCGCTGCTTTATCTTCAGGATTATTTCGGCGTCCCTGTAAAACGGCATTAACAGGAAAATGTACCGGTTCTTCTAACGACAAACCTCGTGATAAACGCGTACCCACTGTTGCCAGGTATAAAGGCCTTGGGTTAGCAAGGTCAGGTCTAACCTGTAAATAACGAACATTTTTACTGTGTTGGCCATCAACAATTCTTGGGTGCGCCGAAGACACAAAGTACTCACCGTTCTCTGAGCCTGCTGCTCGCTGTATTAAATCTTGCATTGGCGCCGAGTACTCCTGGAAATTAAGTGCATCTTCAATTTGTTCGCGCGCATCGTCGCTGGTTAATGGCTGGAAGTTTGAAATGAAATTTCCATTTTCAGAAAGATCTATCTCTGTTTGCGTATCAAAACCACGAATAACTGCATCATCAGGTCGTTGGAATAAACGACTTTCACAGTTTTTTACGATTTTAATACTTGGATTATTGTAACGTTTGTTTAACCTGCCTTCGATGTAACTAACAGGCACAACGGTTGACGCGGTAATATCATCTTCGGTCTGTACTTTTGTTGCTGCAACAAAATCCTGACGCAATTTATAAATACGCCATGTGCCGTCACTGCGAATACCAACACGTAAATAGCTGGTAATTAATTTTCGTCCGTCGTATTTTAATTCGTGACCGGGATAGCCATTTACTTCATCAACTGAAAAATGTTTACGCCAGTTATTGCCCCATTCTGATTTATAGAAACGTTTGATTAAAAATACTAAGGCCAAAATATGCTGCGGTATTTGTTCTAACCATTCATTATATTCATCAGTATAGGTTTCTGCTGACGGTGTTAATAAACGGATAACAGAACCAAGGCTGCGTTTACTCGACAGAACATCTCGATCATCATTTTTTGAAGTATCACGACGTCGTTTCGAATAGTCATAATTAAATATGGCTTCGACTTTATCGAGATTTTCCGCAAAATCGCCGACAAAAACCGGACCCGAAATCATCGCATCCTGAATCGATTTTGAAATTTCTGATTTACCACCACCCGAAACGGTACTGGGTTTATGACAGAATGTGCCTTCACCTAAGGTTCCAATCAAACGCCAGCTTGGTGCTTGAGGATGTTTCTGCATATGAACTTTGAAACCACTAGGATAAATATAAGTGTGTTTCACTAATAATTTAATTTGTTTTTCTTTACCGTCGGTTTTCCAGCTGATACTTTGTTGCTGCATATCGATATGCGCATTCTCAGGTATATAAACAATGTCTTTATATACATTGTCTACAGCATAACCCTGCGGTTTAATTTTAATACCACCTTCCAGTTGTTTGCATAAGCGACTGAACGTATGCTCACTCATTTCGTCTTCAACTTTCGGCAAATAATAATTACCTAGATTAAAACGCGGGAAGGCAATTGCGCCACCAGAATGTTCTTCTTCAGCACCACCAAATAAATTAGCGGAATAACTTATTTGTGATTTGATTTCTTTTTTGCTGTAACCAAAATAGTTGTCTGCAATAATGGTAACGATAACGCCACTCATGTCTCGACAAACAACTTTAAAAGCCTGACCGTCATTATAGAGTTCATCATCTTTTTGCCAGCACATGCCATCAGCACGTTGACACTCGGTGGCATCATCAAAATGCGGCAGACCCAACGCTTTTTTACTTAATTTGGTCAGGTGAGGCGCAAGAATAATACAACCACTGTGACCCGTCCAGTGGTCGATATCAAGTGCTGCATCATTTTCTGTTAAGAAGGGATCACCGCCATTACCAAAAATGGATTCAACAAAATCCAGATTCGATACCAGTGAGCCAGGAGCAAACATGCGTGTTTCTAAACTTTTTTCTGGCAGCGCACCCTCAACTTCTGGACGAACCGTCGGACGAACTAATAATGACACCCAAATATCAATCGGTTCTTCAAGGTCGCTGGCAATCGGTAAGCTTAATGATTCTGTTGGCGGATCAAGTGCAACCTGTAAAAGATTAGCGTATACATCAATCGGCACGGTTTTTTTGTCGGCAGGGATCGGTAAACCACCCTCAACAATATGAAATACTCCCGAGGTAGTACGCCGATCACTTTTAGGATTATGCAAAACGCCTTGCACTAAACGGTAAGATTCAACTAAATCTGATTTATAGTAATTACCATTAAAGGGCAGTGACAACTCGCGCGCAATACCGGCTTCATTTAAATTGAAGGTTTGACCGGGCAGCTTAATTTCTACATCGACCCCATTACTCTTTAAGTAATTATTTAGGAAGTTTTGAATACGCTGATCGGCAGGGCAGCGATACTCCGCGAGCAGTTCCCGCTGAGCCGAGTAGTTTTTTAATAAACTATCTGCAACAGAGAGATAAGCATGATCTGAGCTTAACTGGCAGCGATGGCCTAATGATGCCAGCTGCAGGCATATATGTTGTAGGGTGATTTGACGCTGATCAACCGCGCGTCTTTCTGGAACAGTACAATTTTCCTGGGATTTCATAACACTTGCCACAACGCTAACCTCATCTACAATAAATTCTTGCGGGGGGCTAATTTTAGAGATTTGTGGCGGATATAGCCAATCGAATAATTCTTACATCACTACTAACTTATATTCTTAAATATAATACAAACAATACGTTATGACTAATGCGTTTTTCTATCGCACCATAATAGCGCGGCTTCGTGAAAAAATTCTAGTCCACCCTATTCTTTATTTTATTTGTGCTTCTTCACTGGTCTTTGCCAGTCCTTGAATTCTTTTTGCGGGCTGCGAGTTAGCGTTAAACAATCATCTTTTGTATCACGAGTGATAGTTGAACCTGCACCGATAGTGGCGTTTTCACCAACTACGACGGGCGCGATTAATTGCGTATCCGAACCAATAAATGCACCATCTTTAATGATCGTCTTAAATTTATTTACACCATCATAATTGCAGGTAATCGTACCCGCGCCGATGTTTACGTTCTTGCCGATTTCACTATCGCCTAAATAACTCAGATGACTTGCTTTACTGTTTTCACCCAGCTCGGTATTTTTTATTTCAACAAAATTACCTACGCGACTATTTTCTTTTAATATTGCGCCCGGTCTGATCCGTGCAAAAGGGCCAACTTCTACTTTTTTATCAATGATGGCATTTTCAATAACTGAATAGGGTTTGATAATACAGTCACATGCAATTGTGCTGTTTTTTATTACACAGCCAGGACCAATACTTACATTTGTGCCTAAATTGACTTCGCCTTCAAACACACAGTTAATATCGATAAAGCTGTCATTGCCCGCATTCAGTTCACCACGAATATCAATTCGTGCAGGATCAGCCAGCATAATGCCATCGCGTAATAATTTTTCTGCTTTTTCTGTCTGGTGGATTCGCTCCAGTTTAGATAACTGGCTTCTATCGTTTACCCCTTCAACTTCATAACTGTGATCCGGCTGTGTTGTGAAAACCATATTGCCATCATTGACTGCCATCGCAATGATGTCGGTTAAATAATACTCGCCCTGTACATTGTTGTTATCAATTTTATCGAGACATTGATTAAGGTACGCCGCATTTACGGCAAGTATGCCGGTATTAACTTCCTGTATTTTTTTAATTTCATCGGAGGCATCTTTGTGCTCAACAATCGCAACGACTTTATCTGCCTCTCGTACAATGCGACCGTAACCTGTTGGATCATCAAGGTTGACAGTTAAGAGTGAAATATTTTTAGCACTGACTTGTTTGACTAAAGCATCGAGTGTTTCTGATTTAATTAAAGGCACGTCGCCGTATAAAATTAAAGCGATATCGTCATCATTTATATTTGGACTTGCCTGTTGTACTGCATGTGCAGTGCCTAACTGATCTGCCTGTAATGCCCACTCGACATCAAAATGTGAACATGCTTGTTTTAATAAATCGCCGCCATGGCCGTAAACAACCTGCACCTGCTTCGCACCTAGTTTCATACTGGTGTTGTAAACATGCTCAACCATCGAAATGCCTGCAAGTTCATGTAAAACTTTTGGTTTTAGTGAACGCATTCTTGTACCAGCACCAGCGGCTAAAATAATGACGGATAAATTCATTTTTTTATTATCTCTTATTACTAAACATATAAAATCTATAATCACGCACTAACTAAAAAGGCCGAACCCTTTCGAGTTCGACCTTTTAGATTTTAGCCTATAACGCTAATAATTGATTTCCACACTATTTTTTCCTGCGAATTTTTTTCAGTGCTTCAATTTGTGCCACAGCGGCTAGTAATTCACTTTTCGCTTTTGCATAATCCATACCAGACGCTTTATCTTTCATCGCAGCTTCTGCCTGAGCTTTGGCTTCTAATGCCGCAGATTCGTCAATATCATCAGCACGCAAAGCGGTATCCGATAATATGGTGATCACGTGTGGTTGAATTTCTAAAATTCCACCACTGACAAAAAACGTTTGCTCTTCTTCGTCCTGTGAAATAGCACGAACCACACCGGCTTTTAAAGTCGATAGCATTGGCGCATGGCGAGACATGATACCCACTTCACCCATTTCCGCAGGGGCGAATACTTGCGTCACTGTGCCAGAAAAAATTTCATTCTCTGCGCTTACTATATTTAAATGCATAGTCATTGCCATTATATTATCACCTTTGTCTCAGCTGCCGTTATATATAAACTAGGACTATAAAGTCTTCGCTTTTTCAACAGCTTCTTCGATACCACCAACCATATAGAACGCCTGCTCTGGTAATGCATCATGGTCACCGGCGAGAATCGCTTTAAATGCAGACAAGGTATCTTTCAATGAAACATATTTACCTGGCGAACCAGTGAAAATTTCCGCAACGAAGAACGGTTGTGATAGGAAGCGTTGAATCTTACGAGCACGAGCAACGGCCTGTTTATCGTCATCCGACAATTCATCCATGCCCAAAATCGCAATAATATCTTTCAACTCTTTGTAACGTTGTAACAAACCCTGCACGCCACGAGCTATTTCATAATGCTCGGCACCAATCACTAATGGATCAAGAATACGTGAACTTGAATCAAGTGGATCCACCGCTGGGTAAATACCTAATTCTGCAACCTGGCGAGACAAGACTAATGTCGCATCAAGATGGGCGAAAGTGGTTGCAGGAGAAGGGTCAGTCAAATCATCCGCAGGGACGTATACCGCCTGGAATGAGGTAATTGAACCGGTTTTTGTTGATGTGATACGTTCCTGAAGCACACCCATTTCTTCCGCAAGAGTAGGCTGGTAACCCACGGCTGAAGGCATACGACCAAGTAACGCTGATACTTCTGTTCCGGCCAAGGTGTAACGGTAAATATTATCGATGAACATTAATACATCACTACCTTGATCACGGAAATATTCCGCCATCGTCAAACCGGTTAACGCAACACGAAGACGATTACCAGGAGGCTCATTCATCTGACCATATACCAATGCCACTTTATCAAGTACACCGCCTTCTTCCATCTCGTAGTAGAAATCGTTACCCTCACGAGTACGCTCACCTACACCCGCGAAGACAGAGAAACCACTGTGCTCAACAGCGATATTTCGAATCAATTCCATCAGTGTTACCGTTTTACCTACACCCGCACCACCGAACAAACCAATTTTACCGCCTTTCGCGATAGGCATAACCAGGTCGATTACTTTAATACCGGTTTCTAAAATCTCAGTCGCTGGAGACTGTTCTTCGAAAGCCGGTGGCTTACGATGGATAGGCATGGTTTCGTCATGACCGATGTCACCCTGATTATCAATTGGATTACCAAGCACGTCCATAATACGACCCAATGTTTTAGGGCCGACAGGTACACGAATAGCATCGCCGGTATTTTTAACTTCCATACCACGGCGTAAGCCTTCAGTCGGACCCATGGCAATTGCTCGTACAACACCATCGCCTAATTGCGCTTGCACTTCCATCGTTAAACCTTTTTCATCTAGTTTAAGTGCGTCGTAAACTTTAGGAATGGAGTCCCGTGGAAATTCGACGTCAATAACCGCGCCGATAATCTCTACTACGTTTCCGGTACTCATGATTGTTATCCTCGTAAATACTTATGTATTAAATAATATTGTTAAATTCTTTAAACAAACATCGTCATTGCGAGCGAAGCGTGACAATCTTTTTTAGCGGCGTACTCACCCCAAAGAGATTGCTTCGTGCCTCGGCAATTATGACTGCTTCGTTAATTGACCGCAGCCGCACCCGCAACAATTTCAGAAATTTCCTGAGTAATCGATGCCTGTCGTGCTTTGTTATAAATCGTTTGTAGCTCTTTAATAATGTCTGTCGCGTTATCGGTTGCACTTTTCATTGCAATCATACGTGATGACATTTCACAGGCGATATTTTCAACCACGCCTTTATAAACTTGTGATTCGATAAAACGCATCATCAATGCATCGATGATAAGTTTTGTCTCGGGCTCGTACATGTAATCCCAGTGATGCTCTAGCTCAGCATCAATCTCACCTGTTGCAGGAATCAACTGCTGCACAACCGGTGTTTGTGTCATGGTGTTTTCAAATTCATTGCTCACCAGAAACAAACGATCAATCTTGCCTTCGTCATAGGCATCAAGCATGACTTTAACGGTACCGATTAACGCTTCGTGAGAAGGTTGATCACCTAAGTCAGATGCTTTTGAAATAATGTTGCCCTGGAAGCGCGCAAAAAATGTTGTCGCTTTTTTACCAATCGCACAAATATCTATCTCAACATTTTTATCGTGCCATTTAGACATATCATTAACCGCCGCTTTGAACATGTTGGTATTTAAACCACCACATAAACCACGATCAGTTGAAACAACAATGTAACCGACACGTTTAACATCATTACGCTCTTGCAGATAAGGGTGCTTGTATTCACAATGCGCCTGCGCAAGGTGGCTTAAAACACTGCGCATTTTTTCTGCATAAGGACGAGACGCGCGCATGCGTTCCTGTGCTTTACGCATTTTACTTGCGGCAACCATTTCCATTGCTTTGGTGATCTTTTGTGTATTTTGTACACTTTTGATCTTGGTGCGTATTTCTTTAGCGCCTGCCATATTTAATCTCTAATCATTCTCTTATTAAATTCAAAAACTCTTTTGCTGTGAAGGTAGCTCCTGCGCTCCATGCGCCCGCGACATTAGTGCATCCATGCACGTCAACGCAAAACACGCAAAGTTTAAAAAAACTAAATGATGTTTTTTCGCGACCTTCGCGGCTAACAATGTTTTTATCTATTAATAAACACCGTTCGCTTTAAAACCTTCTAAAGCCGATTTCATTGATGCTGCAATGTCATCATTGAAATCACCCGAGTCATTAATTTGTGCAATTAAATCACCATGGTTGCTCTTCATGTGTGCAAGCATTGCTGATTCATAATCTACAACTTTCTTAACATCAACATCATTAAGGAAACCTTCGTTCGCTGCGTACAAGCTGAATGCCATTTCAGCAACAGAAAGCGGCGAGTATTGCCCCTGTTTCATTAACTCTGTTACACGCTCACCTAACTCTAACTGTGCGCGTGTAGCATCATCAAGATCAGATGCGAACTGTGCAAACGCTGCCAACTCACGATATTGCGCAAGTGCTAAACGAATACCACCACCTAATTTCTTAATGATGGTTGTTTGTGCAGCACCACCCACACGAGACACTGAAAGACCCGCGTTAATCGCTGGACGAATACCTGAGTTGAATAAATCAGTCTCCAGGAAAATCTGACCATCTGTAATCGAAATCACGTTAGTTGGTACGAATGCAGAAACGTCACCGTCCTGCGTTTCAATAATTGGCAGTGCGGTCAAAGAACCGGTTTTACCTTTAACTTCACCATTTGTGAATGCTTCTACATATTCAGCATTTACGCGTGATGCACGTTCTAATAAACGTGAATGCAAATAGAATACATCACCAGGATACGCTTCACGACCTGGAGGACGACGTAACAATAATGAAACCTGACGATACGCCCAGGCCTGTTTTGTTAAGTCATCATAAATAATAAGTGCATCTTGACCGCGGTCACGGAAATACTCACCCATGGTACAGCCAGAGTAAGGTGCAATGTACTGCATCGCCGCAGATTCAGATGCATTCGCCGCAACAATAATAGTGTGCGCCATCGCGCCGTGCTCTTCTAACTTACGCACGATATTTGCTACGGTTGATGCTTTTTGACCAATCGCAACATAAATACATTTAACGCCGGTGGTTGCCTGATTGATAATGGCATCAATCGCTACCGCTGTTTTACCCGTCTGGCGATCACCAATAATCAACTCACGTTGGCCACGCCCCACAGGAACCATAGCATCAATCGCTTTCAAACCGGTTTGTACAGGTTGATCAACCGATTTACGTTCAATTACACCCGGCGCAATTTTTTCAACTGGTGCGGTTAACTCTGCCTCAATCGGGCCTTTACCATCAATAGGCACACCCAACGCGTCAACAACGCGACCCAGCAATTCCTCACCGATAGGTACTTCCAGAATACGACCCGTACATTTTGCGGTATCACCTTCAATCAGGTGACCATAGCTACCTAAAACCACCGCACCGACAGAGTCGCGCTCAAGGTTTAACGCCATAGCAAATGTGTCGCCAGGTAATTCGATCATCTCACCTTGCATTGCATCGGCAAGACCATGAATACGAATAATACCGTCAGTCAAACTAACGATTGTACCTTCGGTACGGGCTTCAACTTTTTCGTCGAAGTTATCAATGCGTGATTTAATCAGTTCACTAATTTCTGATGGATTGAGTTGCATATGTTGCCTCTTATCGTCCTAATGAAAGCGCGAGTGAATCAAGTTGCGATTTCATTGACGCGTCAATAATGGTGTCACCGGCTTTGATTATTACGCCACCAATCAACGATTCATCTATTGATGTGGTCACAGTAATCTCACTGCCAAGTTTATTCTTTAAAGTGTTAACTAATTCGCTGATCTGCTGGTCAGACAATTCGAAGGCAGAAATAACTTCTGCTTCGATTTTGTTTTCTGCTTTTGCACGTGCGACTTCAAATTGCTCAAGTACATCAGGCATTAATTTCAAACGACCATTCTCAGCCATTAATTTGACCAGGTTTTGTTGTTTGTCTGTTAAATTATCGCCTAGCACCTTGATGATTAGCTCGCCTTTTGCGGCTTTACCTAAATCAGGGCTTTCCAGCAGTTTGCTCATATGTGCATCGCTAACGACCGCTGCAAGATTAGTTAATGCATCGCTCCAAGACTCAATGGAGCTGGAATCAATAGCATTAGCTTCAGATGCGGTGTCATAAACAGCATTTGCATAAGGTCTAGCGGCAGTGGTGAAATCAGTCATAGCTTATGCCTGGCCTACAATTGCGCTGCAAGGTCATTTAAAGTATTTGCGTGTGCGCCTTTATCGACTTCACGCTTTAATACTTTTTCAGCACCTGCAATAGCTAAACCAACCACTTCTTTACGAAGGTGTTCGCGAGCACGATTGATTTCCTGTTCGATTTCAGCATTCGCACCAGTAACAATACGCTCTGCTTCTGTTTTTGCATCGCCCTTGGCTTCTTCAACAATTTCACTGGCACGTTTTTGTGCTTGTGAAACGATATCCGATGCCTGGCCTTTGGCTTCTTTAAGATATTCAACAGCACGCTTTTCTGCTAATTGCTGCTCCTGTTGACCGCGTTCGGCAGCCGCCAGACCTTCAGCAATTTCTTTTTTACGTGCTTCCAGCGCACCCATAATAGGTGGCCATACAAATTTCATGCAGAACCAGACGAACAATGCGAAGGTTATCGATTGACCGAATAAGGTTAGGTTAATGTTCATAAATGAACTCCGCTTTCTCTCTTAATAGACAGTTAAATAAAACAACGTATTTAAACGCTGCTTTATGCAACCGCGAACAAAATGTAGAAAGCGATACCTACGCCAATCATTGGAACCGCGTCAACAAGACCCATTACAATGAAGAATTGGGTACGCAACATTGGCAGCAATTCTGGCTGACGTGCAATACCTTCAAGAAAACGCGCACCTAAAATACCAATGCCGATAGCTGCGCCCATAGCACCCATACCTAAAAGCATAGCGCCTGCGATGTATAACAATGAAGCTTCCATTGTGATCTCCTAAAATATAAAAAAGTTAAAAATTAAAATTATTTGTGTCTAAATTATTGTGTTCTAAATCTTTTTCTGATGCCGTAAAGCGCATGATTTATTTATCAATGCTTCTTAGTTACCGCTTCTTAGTTATCATTACTCGCTTTAATGCGAGTGATGCGCCATTTCCATATAGACAACAGAGAGTGTCATAAAGATGAAAGCCTGCAATACAACAATCAGAATGTGGAATACTGCCCACGCCCATTGCAAAAAGCCTGCAAAAATAAATAAGCCAATGCCACTACTAAATAACAAAGCAATCAAAATAAAAATCATCTCGCCTGCGTATAGGTTACCAAATAAGCGCAGCGATAAAGAAATGGGTTTAGAAATAAGGCCAACAAATTCAAGGAAAAAGTTAATCGGAATCAAGACTATTTTTATCGGCAAACTTTTCGCTTCAAACGGCTGCATGGTTAGTTCAGCCATAAAACCACCGATGCCTTTTACTTTTATTCCATAAAATAGCGTCAACGCAAAAATGGCTAATGACATACCAAACGTAGCGTTTGGATCGGTTGTTGGTACAACACGGAAATAAACATGGTGCGGATCCAGGCCAAATGCAGCTTGACCAACAATACCTGCCAAATGCGGCAACCAGTCAACCGGCACTAAATCCATTAGATTCATTAATAGAATCCAGACAAAAATCGTTAACGCCATCGGCGCAACAATCGGATTTTTTGCAGTGAACGAACCGCGCACACTGCTATCAATAAATTCAACTATCCACTCAACAAAATTTTGCAACCCACCGGGAACACCTTCGGTCGCATATTTCGCAGCTTTATGGAAAATAAAAAGAAATAGCACGCCTAATAAAATAGACCAGAGCATCGTATCGACATGTATCGCCATGAAGCCCATGGCTTTTGCTTCAGCAGGAGAATACGCGAAACCCCATGAGCCCGCATTTTCATAACCTTCGGGAATTTTACCGTAAGTAAGATTCTGTAAGTGATGCTTAATATATTGACTTGCTGTTAAGGCTTCACCAGCCATAATTATTTCTCTTTATCTCTAAGTGCTGCGTCATCTTGCATGAAGATATTGACGACAGCAGGTGTCAAATGTATTAAAAAGTACGTTGCTAACAAAGCGATAGCACTTATCGGTTTTATTAGCACAAACGCCATAAAAAACATCGCGCCTGTAAATATAAATTTGTATATCTCACCAACATAAAAGGTGGTTAAGACGATTTCCGCTGTTTCTATCTTCTCTATCGACTTCTTGCGAAAAACCTTTACTGCAAACCAGGCATTTGCCACGGTTGCAATTAATCCACCAACAAGAGCAGAGTATGCTGCAGTATGGTCAACCACTAGCCATGCCATAGACAAAACAATGGTCACTATAAACTGCGCCTTAATGAACCTAAGCACTTGATTTTTCTGCTTCTGTTCTGGCTGATCCTGTTGCATAGTGTTTTGCATTTCGGCCGGCCTCAACGTACTGCTCAGAACGAACTTAAACGAGACAGGGGTTAGAATGCGCGCGAATTATATAAGACAGGGCTACTGGAGGTCAAGGAATCAATCCCGACATAAGTAATTTCTATTACGAAGGAAGGCGAATAAGTAAACGACGAAACCATCGCTTACCCAAATTGAAATAACAGGACGTTATTTCAGCTCATTATTTAATGCGCTCAAAAGTCATCGTTGCGATGAATCTTTCACCTGAACCAGTGTCTGGCCCAACACCATCAATAAAATCTGTATCGAGGGGATCACTGGTTAACAAAGCGATAGAACCAGAAGAGGAGTCAGGGTTGCTCAGTGAAAAGCCCACACCATCTTCCGTACCCGCATCATAAACCTTCAGATCCACAACGACGGTCTGCTTCCAGTCACCGGCATCGGTATCAAATAATGACAGACCACGCACCCCGACAAACCAGTCAGGGCTAGGCGCGACCATTGTAGTTAATGTGACCAGTGGGTAAGTTTGGTTAATATCGAATTCAAATGAGCTAGTTGCAGCGCCACTGGTATCGCCTGATCCTAGTAGAACAAACTCGGCTTTACCGTCTGTTTTTGCTGCCTCAACTTCGGCAGACAAAGCGCCTGTCGAACCACTTTCCGCCATACTTTCAATGCCTTGTGTCGCTGGTTGGCCGGGCTGCCAAAATACAATTTGATCATTATGCGTGCCACCGACTAAAGTTGTAAAGTGTGCCCCACTGCCAGGAAAATCTGTAGGAAAGTTTATCTCTGTCCACAAACCCGTAAAAGTAACTTTATAGGTAGCACTCGCATTTGCATCACGATCGGTCTCGTCACCATCGTCACTACCGCACGCCGTCACTGAAATGAAAATTGCGAAAAGAACAATCGCTTTGAATGAAGAAAAAAGTTTTGCTTGCATTGGAACTAGCTTCTAACCATGTGCCTGAATTCTTAGGACAAACTTAAGGTGTGAGCGTTCCGCCTACGACTCGATCTTACTAATAATACCCTCAAGCACATCTAAACTGCTGTAATTAATTTCTAAGCAGCCTTTGCCTTTACCCTTTTGTTTCACATTAACCGACGCGCCCAGACATTCGGATAATCGCTCTTCAAGTTTGACGATATCAGGATCTTTACGCGCAGGCTTGCTCGTTTTTACTGGATTGGAGAGTTTGCGGATTAAGGCTTCGGTTTCGCGCACCGACAGTTTCTTTTTGGCAATATCTTTAGCGATACTGGTCTGCTGTAAGCCATCGACAGCCAGCAACGCACGTGCATGACCCATTTCAATATCGTGCATCGCAAGCATCACTTTCACTTCGGGATTAAGATCCTGCAAACGTAATAAATTACTTACCGAGGCACGTGAGCGCGACACCGTATCCGCCACTTGCTGATGCGTCATATCAAACTCATCAATCAAACGCTTCAGGGCAGTCGATTCTTCCAGTGGATTTAAATTTTCGCGCTGGATGTTTTCAATTAAAGAAACTGCGGCGGCTGTTTTGTCATCAAAGGTTTTAATGACCACCGGTATTTTCGACAGACCTGCTTTTTGCGTTGCACGCCAACGACGCTCACCGGCAACAATTTCGAATCGATCCGCGCCATCTACACCCGTTTTTTTACGAACAACAATGGGCTGCACGACACCTTGTGCAGAAATAGAGTCCGCTAATTCCTGTAACGCATCTTCATCAAAATGCTCACGCGGTTGCCACGGGCCACGTTCGATTAAGTCAACATCGATCGTGCGCAGTTCGTCATTGCTGGCGGGCTCGATCATGGTATCGACATCACTGTTTCCTAGTAATGCGGTTAATCCACGTCCCAGGCCTTTTTTTCTAGGGCCTTTTTTATTTGCTGCCATTATTTTTTAACCTAATTTATTTTGAGGTTTTAATATACGTTTTTACGTTATCGTAAATGCTGTCATTCCCGAATGTTTTTATCGGGAATCTATTATATCTAAAAACATGTACTAAAAAATAACTGGGTCCCCGATAAAAACATTTGAGGATGACAATTTTCAACAATATGTATTGTTGTAATCTACAGATCTTTTTATACTGCTGCCGTCGCTGCTTTATTTCGTGTTTCACGACGCAACATTTCGCCAGCTAACGACAAATACGCCAACGCCCCTCTCGACGTTTTTTCATATAACAAAGCAGGCAAACCATAACTTGGGGCTTCAGCTAAACGTATATTGCGCGGCACAATGGTACGATAAACTTTATCGCCAAAGTGCTTTATTAGTTGTGATGAAACATCATTCGATAAGGTATTGCGTGGATCAAACATGGTTCGCAATAAACCTTCAATCTCTAAATTGGGGTTCACTGACGAACGCACCTGTTCGATAGTATCAACCAGTGCGGTCAATCCTTCCAACGCATAATATTCACATTGCATTGGGATAATGACACCATCCGACGCAACTAAAGCATTTAAGGTCAACATGTTTAGTGCAGGCGGGCAGTCGATTAAAATATAATCATAATTATCTTTAATCGGCGCAATGCTCTCTTTGAAGCGTTGCTCGGCATTATCGGTACGCATTAATTCGACTTCCGCAGCCGTCAGATCCGCATTTGCTGGCAACAAATCAATGCCCACATTTTCGATGCTAATTAAAGCTTCACTCGCAGGTATCGTATCTAACAAAACATCACAAAAAGTTTTTTCCAGCGCATTTTTATCCACGCCAACACCCATCGTCGCGTTGCCCTGAGGATCTAAATCAATCAACAACACTTTACGTTTTGTTGCGGCTAGTGATGCGGCAAGATTGACGCTGGTTGTGGTTTTACCCACGCCACCTTTTTGATTGGCCAATGAAAGTATTTTTGACATGATTTTTCGTTCTTGCGCTATGTTGGAATTATTCTGAAATTAATTACGGGTGGTGCAAACTTTTCGCTTTTTTATTTCAAGCAATCTTTTTTATTTCAAGCAAATGCCGCTCAGCATCCAGACCATAAACATCTAATGTGTGTGACTCAAGCAATTGATGTTGCTCACTATGCAATTGCTCATCTAATTTACCCTGCATCACCAATATACGGGTCGCGTCATTTTGCAAATGCAACGTACTACTTAATATATTCTCAGTGTTCGCATAAGCCCGAGCAGTAATCACATCGAAGTATATCCTATGTCCCTCTTTCGTGGGTTGATAATCTTCTACTCGTTGATGAATCACCTCAACATTCTCCAGCTTCAGATCAATTTTTGCTTGCGTTAAAAAGCGGGTTTTTTTACCATTAGTATCAATTAAAACAACGTGCTTATCGGGCGAGGTAATCGCAAAAGGAACACCCGGCAAACCCGCGCCACTACCAACATCCAGCACCATCTTACCCTCAACATAAGGCTGTACCACCAGACTATCGAGCAAATGTTTGCTCACCATTTCCTCAACATCGCGAATAGCGGTTAGATTAAAAGCCTTATTCCAACGTGCGATTAACTGGATGTAATGCACCAGCTTTTGTTGCGTCTCCACAGGATAATGCAAGCCCATTTGTTTCAGGCCGTGCTCGAGTTGTTGGCGTAGGGGTTCTTTCACAAAAGTCTCTGAATACGAAATCTACAACTATATCGTCTAGGGTAAGGCATACCATGCTTTTTCGCATTGCACTTAACCCTCATGTTAACTGTTTTACATTTTTGCCAAACTATCAATCAAACTTAGATTTTTTCTCATGTGTTGTACATATGATTTACCAAATTTTGTTAAACGATAACCATTATTATGGTACTCAATAATTCCCGTCGATACTGGATATGAAAGATATTTAACCAAGTCCCAGCCTTCTAAATTCTCGGGATTACTGTTAACAGTACCATCAAAATACTTTTGTATTTCTTGATCGGGGGTAATATTGTCATCATCTGGCATAATATTAAACAAATCATATTGCGACCTAAATAAAACCTGATTAATACTATTAAATCTTAGCGCAGCTTGAAGAATAGAAGCTTCTTTAGATAACAAATCTATTTTAATGTCATCGGTTACACCTAATGAGTCAACGTGTGATTTAATACTTTCAAATATTTCATCACTATACTCTGTGGTTTGTTGATTGTGCTTTTTTATTACACTGTCATAATCCCCACCAATTGGAACAGCTGTTTTTGATGAAGAGCTTTCCTCTGTAATTTCAGCTTTTTGTTGTGCCGCTTTGAATTTCGCTGTTACGCCAGTAGCACTCGCACTTAATTCTGTGACATCGTTTTTATTAAAAAAGCTAGAAGATGCACTCAATATGCCTCTCTTGAACCTCCAACCTAATATTAATACAACTATTGGCCACGCAACTTCACTTATCAATTTAATAATAAGTTCAGGCGACCAGTCAAAAGCACATTGTATGACTTCTTGAATTTCAGTAGACATATTTTACCTATTATAGTTAATACTTTTAGAGACCTTTGCACGAAAGGTCATCAAATGCGATATTGTGAGATAATATTATT
>CAZCOZ010000022.1:0-3761 GCA_964500555.1 uncultured Thiotrichaceae bacterium
GACCCCGTATCGGATCTTCAACATCAATTAATGCGCTGATTTGCCGACTCACTGCGG
This sequence comes from uncultured Thiotrichaceae bacterium, assembly GCA_964500555.1. GTDB lineage: Bacteria > Pseudomonadota > Gammaproteobacteria > SZUA-229 > SZUA-229. Next base: position 58 of record CAZCOZ010000022.1, read on the forward strand.
AGCAATCTTCAATCACCACACCCTCTTTCGAACCATCCGAATCCGCATCAACCGGCTTATCAATAAACAGACGCAAAACACCGTGTTTTGGATTTGGGAAATGTTCGATTTCTATTAAATCGAATCCCATTCCTTGAACCACCGGTTCAAATAATTCCCACAAATGTGTCTGATCTCGTCTCACTCTATAACCTTGCTACATATAACATGGGCACCACTGAAATTTTACTATCAGTAACAAAAAGGCCCCGTAAACGGAGCCTTTCCAAAATTCTTGTACATAATAGAGAACCCCGAGACTTCTCTCTAGTAGTACATCTAAATCAACAAGAAAACAAATTTTGGTAGCGGGGGCAGGATTCGAACCTACGACCTTCGGGTTATGAGCCCGACGAGCTGCCAGACTGCTCCACCCCGCAACAACAAGATGCGAATACTACGGACTTACAGAGGGAATTGCAAGATGCTACAAAGAATAAACGGAAATATTACTGCAGATACGCTGTGAACAAAAACCAAGAATGTCACGTTACGGCAAAAGGCACCTAACACGACCTACGATATTTAATTACAGGAAATTTGGGGTAACGTAGCTTAATTAGAGAAACTGCTAGTTAAAAACTGAGACACAAAGTGCCATCAATGCTGCTGGGTAAAAACCCAGTGCCAGTACAGCCAAACCATTGGTACTAAGGGCTATTCTCATATCACGACCACATTCTAATGGACGTGTATCAACTGCATCGTCAAAATACATCACTTTGATAATACGCAGATAATAGAAGATACCGATAATGGAGAAGAATACGGCAATAATCGCCATCCAGACTAAATCAATATCAATCACTGCTGAAAGCACGGCTAATTTTGCCCAAAAACCAACCGTCGGTGGTACACCTGCCATGGATAACATCAGTATCATCATGATAAAGGCATACCAGGGACTGCGTTGATTTAATCCTGTTAAATCACTGATATTGTCTGCTTCAAATCCCTTACGCGCCATCAGCATAATCATACCAAAACCACCTAAGGCCATAATCGCGTAAGAAATGGTGTAAAACATTGCTGACGAATACCCTGCTGACGTGCCAGCTAAAATACCCAGTAGAATAAATCCGACATGTGAAATAGTTGAATAGGCCAACATACGTTTTATGTTGGTTTGCGCAATCGCGAAAATATTGCCCACTGCCATTGATAGCACCGCTAACACCATAATCATTTGCGACCAATCCGCTTGCAGGCTCCCTAGTGCTTCAACCATCAAGCGCATTATCATAGCAAAACCCGCCAGTTTTGGTGCGGTACTAATCAAAGCCGTAACCGCTGTTGGCGAGCCATGATAAACATCGGGCACCCACATATGAAATGGCACTGCGCCCAGTTTGAATGCCAATGCAACTACAACAAACACCAGACCAAAAATCATGCCTAATTTTTGCGCCGTGCCTTCTTCTGATGCATGCATGGTTGCCTGTGCAATTTCGGCTAAATTTAAACTGCCTGACAAACCATACAAAATAGACATTCCGTATAGCAACATGCCTGAAGCGATGGCACCGAGGACGAAATATTTCATCGCGGCTTCCGAAGCATTACCATCATCACGATTGAATGCCACTAATGCATACAGACACAACGACAATAACTCCAGGCCTAAATACAACATTAACAAGTTGTTCGATGAAACCATTAACATCATGCCAAGGATGCTAAACAAACTTAAGACATAAAACTCACCTTTGAAAATATTACGCGCAAGTAAGTATTCTCTTGAGTAAACAAACACACCGAAACTGATGATTAAAATAAACATCTTAAGCACATCGGCCATTGCGTCTTGCACAAACAATCCGTTAAACGCTAAAACTGACACATCTGTTTGATTTTTTAACAACAAGACAAACGCACCAATCAGTGTTAATTGCGACAACACGTAAGTAATATTTCTTTTTTCCTGCGGCAAAAATGCATCGACAATAAGAATGATACAAGTCATTGTCAGCAGAAAAATTTCTGGCATTGCTATCGCTATATTTAATGATTCAAGTGTCATGCTTTATTACTCAATCCTATTACTTAATCTGATTACCCAGTTTTATTACTCAACTTTTGTTGATTAACTTCTGTTGATTAACTGTTATGGCTCAATTTTATTTTTCAGTATTGTCAAAATTCAAACTAAAGTTTTGATGCTGAAATATGTTGCAAGAAATTTTCTACACTGACATGCATCACATCAATTAATGGTGCAGGCCATAAACCTAAAGCCAGAACTGCAAATGCCAGGATACTCATAATCGTTAATTCACGTGCATTAATATCCTTAAGTGCTGCCACTTCTTCGTTGGCAATTTCACCATAAAAAACACGTTTCACCATCCATAAAGTGTAAGCCGCACCCAATACCAAAGTTAACGCACCCAGGAAGGCATACCAGAAATTCGCATGGAAGCTGGCAATAATCACCATGAATTCACCAACAAAACCAGACGTACCCGGCAACCCGGCATTCGCCATGGAGAAGAACACGGCAAACGCTGCAAAGATCGGCATGGTATGAACTACACCACCATAAGCATCAATTTCACGTGTGTGCATACGGTCGTACAACACACCAATCATCAAGAACATTGCGCCGGAAATAAATCCATGCGAGATCATTTGAATCATCGCACCTTCAACGGCCATTACCGCACCGTTACCTAGAGCATTTTCCGGATTCTCCGCAATCTGGAAGACAACAAATAAACCTAAGGTAACAAAACCCATGTGCGCAATCGAAGAGTATGCAACCAGTTTTTTCATATCCTTTTGCACTAAGGCAACAAAACCAATATAAACCACCGCCACTAGCGACATAAAAATAATTAACCAATCTAGTTCATTCGCAGCATCAGGTGCAATCGGCATACTGAAACGGATAAAACCGTAGCCGCCAATTTTCAACATGATTGCCGCCAGTATAACTGAACCACCTGTTGGCGCTTCAACGTGTGCATCGGGCAACCAGGTATGTACTGGCCACATAGGGACTTTTACAGCAAATGCTGCGAGGAAAGCCAGGAAGATTAAAATCTGCTCGTCAAGTGTCAGCTTGAGTGCGTGTAAATCTTCAATCGCAAAACTACCGCCCTGGTAATACATATAGATCAGCGCAACCAGCATAAAGACTGAACCAATAAAGGTGTAAATAAAGAACTTAATAGTTGCGTAAACCCGTCGTTCACCACCCCAGACACCGATCAAAATAAACATCGGTACTAACATCGCTTCCCAGAAAACATAGAAGAAAATAGCATCAAGTGCGGCAAACACACCGATCATTAACCCTTCCATTATGAGAAACGCTGCAAGATACTGTGACGGTTTTTTCTTAATCACTTCCCAACCTGCGATTACCACAAGAATAGTGGTAAACGTTGTCAGAATAATCAGTGGCATTGAAAAGCCATCGACACCAAAATGATAATTAATTTTAAAGGCAGGGATCCATTCCACCTTTTCAACAAACTGCATAGCTGCCGTTGAAGTATCAAAGTTTGTATATAGCCCCAGGCTCAGAAAAAATGTTATCAGCGTAATCACTAACGATAAAACGCGAGCACCACTTGCATCACCGCTATCACCAGCAAGCAGCACAACGATACCGCCGATGATTGGTAACCAGACAAGTATGCTTAGTAATGGTAAATCAGCAA
>CAZCOZ010000022.1:3861-6945 GCA_964500555.1 uncultured Thiotrichaceae bacterium
AACCAAACAGCCCCATCGCCAATAACATAAGCACACCCACAATCATCGCAAACGCATAGTGATACAACATACCGGTTTGAAGTTTGCTTGATATCCCTGCAAACCAGACAACAAATTTAGCGCTGCCATTAACCAGGAAACCATCGATAAATTTCACATCACCGAACTGCCATAAACGGTCGCCTAAAGTACGACTGCCGCTACCAAAAAAGAACGAATTAAAATCATCGAAGTAATATTTATTATCAAGTAAGTTGTATACCCAGATAAAACGTTGTTTAACCCAAGCTGCAATACCTGGCTGTTTCATATAAATAAACCAGGATGAGAAAACACCTGCCGCAGCTAAATAAAGTGCGGGCCCACCAAAACCGTGTTCAACAAATGCCCATGCACCATGAAAATGCTTACCCACTTCTGCCAAAGCATTATGATGATCTGCAACATAAATCGCATTACCGAAATAATCACCGAACAACATATCACCCATAGTAAAACCACCAATAAAGACAGAAGGAACTGCAAGTATGACTAACGGTAACCACACCACCCATGACGATTCATGTAAATGTTCTTTGGTGTGATTATCCATGCGTTCTTCGCCATGGAATACCAGAAAGAACATACGGAAAGAATAAAACGCGGTAATAAACACACCTGCTAACACAGAAAAGTAAGCAAATTCAGAGCCCGCTATTTCTGAATGACGCACCGCTTCTATGATTGAATCCTTCGAGAAGAAACCAGAGAACCCAGGGAAACCTATCAAGGCTAACGAGCCTATTAATGATGTCCAATAGGTAATCGGCAAATATTTTTTCAGACCGCCCATTTTTCTTATATCTTGCTCATGGTGCATGGCAATAATCACTGAACCTGCCGCCAGGAATAATAATGCTTTAAAGAAAGCATGTGTCATCAAGTGGAATACTGCAGCCGAATAAGCAGATGCACCTAACGCAACCGTCATGTAACCCAGCTGGGAAAGTGTGGAATACGCCACCACACGTTTGATGTCATTTTGTACGATACCAATCAAACCCATCAGTAATGCCGTTAACGAACCAATAATTAAGATAAAACTTAATGCGGTTTCTGACCATTCATACAATGGCGACATACGTGTCACCATAAAGATACCTGCGGTTACCATTGTCGCTGCGTGAATTAATGCAGAAATAGGCGTTGGGCCTTCCATCGAATCGGGCAACCAGACATGTAATGGAATCTGTGCCGACTTACCCATTGCGCCGACAAACAGCAGAATACAAATAACGGTTATCACATTCCATTCTGAGCCAGAGAAAATACTCATAGTTTGCTGCGACAAACCTTCGGCTTTAGAAAATACTTCGTAGTAATCCAGACTACCTGTGTACATTACAACTGCAGCAATACCTAAAATAAAACCAAAATCACCTACTCTGTTAACCAGAAATGCTTTTAAATTTGCGTATACGGCAGTTGGTCTCACTGTCCAGAAACCAATTAACAGATACGATACCAGCCCCACTGCTTCCCAGCCGAAGAATAACTGCATAAAGTTATTCGACATAACCAGTATCAGCATCGAGAATGTGAACAGAGAAATATAACTAAAGAAACGTTGGTATGAATTTGTACCTGCAAGGCTTTCTTTAGGCCAGTTATGCAAGTCGTCTTCCATATAACCGATCGTGTAGAGATGCACCATCAATGATACGCCAGTAACGACGGACATCATCATCACGGTCAAGTTATCAATTAAGAAACCGACTTCAAAACGGATACCTTCTGAAATCATCCAGATATAGACAGACTCATTATAGACATCCGCGCCTTCAAACACATGGTGATTAAGCGCAAACAGTGACAGGACAAATGAAGTGCCGACACCCAGAATAGTTATTGTATGCGCACCCTTACGACCAATTTGCGCGCCAAAAAAACCAGCGATAATTGCACCAAAAAGAGAGGCGAGTGGAATAGCTAGATATAAATCATCCATAGTAAAGTCCATCACAACTACCCTTTCAAGGCGTCGAGTTCTTCGACATCAATGGTTCGACGATTTCGGAACAGTACAACCAGTATAGCCAGACCAATAGCAGCTTCTGCTGCTGCCACCGTAAGAATAAAGAAGACAAAAATTTGCCCGGCTAAATCATTTAAATAATATGAAAAAGCAATGAAGTTAATATTGGCAGCAAGCAACATTAATTCGATACACATAAGCAATACCACGATATTTTTCCTATTCAAAAAAATACCGGCAACACTAATGGCAAATAAAATAGCCGCCAACGTTAAATAGCTAGTCAGGCCAACCATACTTGAGCTTGCTACGACAGCTTCTACCACGCTTGCGTCTACTGTGTTCACATCCATTATTTCAACACCTCAGCATCTGACTTAATGATTTTAAGACGATCATCACGTTTAACTTTAATTTGATTACCTGGTGTTTGATATTTTGTTGTTGTTGCTCGACGACGCAGGGTTAAGGAAATTGCCGCAACAATTGCCACCAGTAGAATAACCGCAGCAATTTCAAACGCCAGGACATAATCGGTATATAAAATTTCACCTAACGCTTCTGTATTACTGTAATCCGATGCATGCCTTACTGCGTTATTCAAAGCATCAGTATTCATCACTTCAGGGCCAACGGGGCCAACAACCCAGACCATTGCTGCGACTAACAGAAAAGCAAACAAAACACCGACAGGTAGATAATTTACAAAGCCTTCACGCATTTTTGCAATATTAATATCCAACATCATTACCACAAACAGAAACAACACCATTACCGCGCCGACATACACCAACACCAAAGTGATTGCTAAAAACTCTGCTTCCAGCATTAACCAGATTGCAGAACAACTAAAGAACGTTAGCACCAGGAACAAGGCTGAATGCACAGGGTTTTTAGATGCCACAACGCCCAATGCAGAAAGAATTACCAGTCCCGCAAATGCAAAAAATAAAAAATCAGTTATGGTCATTATTATTCCTGTTTACCTTTTGACAACTTCTAGTAGAGACTTCTGATTCCCACGCAGAGCATGGAAACGAAAAAGTGCTATTTGCTTTTTATTGTTCATT
>CAZCOZ010000022.1:7045-12510 GCA_964500555.1 uncultured Thiotrichaceae bacterium
CACTTTTCATTGCTTATCAGCGATAAGCCGCATCTGCCTGTTTATTAGCAGCAATCTCTGCTTCGTGTTTATCACCAATTTCAAGCAGCATTTCTTTTGTCATGATCTGCTTGCCATGCTCTTCAAAGTGATACTCAAAAATGTGTGTTTCTACAATTGAGTCCACTGGGCAGGCTTCTTCACAAAACCCACAATAGATACATTTAAACAAATCGATATCGTAACGTGTTGTACGACGCGTACCATCTTCGCGTTCTTCAGAATCGATGGTAATGGCCAGTGCTGGACAAACTGCTTCGCACAACTTACAGGCAATGCAACGTTCCTCACCATTGGCATAACGACGCAATGCATGAAGGCCACGAAAGCGTGGTGACATCGGCGTTTTTTCTTCTGGATACTGCACGGTTATTTTACGTGCAAACAAGTAACGCCCCGTTACAGCCAGACCTTTAAATAATTCCCAGAAAAGAAAGCTCTTAAAAAAATGTTTTATACTATCCATATCTCCCATACCTACCTTATGTCGCCCATGGACCCACTTCAGCCACAACCATTATTGCTTCAACAAAAATCCAGATAATAGTCACAGGAATAAATACTTTCCATCCCAATCGCATGATTTGGTCATAACGATATCGCGGGAAAGTCGCACGAAACCAGAGAAAACAAAAAGCGAAGAAACAGGCCTTGGCAAAGAACCAGAAGAAACTTGTCTCACCTAACCAGTGGCCGGCTTCAACCACACCTTCGAACGGTGATAACCAACCGCCCAGAAATAACAATGCCGTCAGTGCAGAGATTAAAATAATATTTGCATATTCAGCGAGAAAGAACACGGCAAACGCCATACCCGAATACTCTACGTGAAACCCCGCAACAATCTCAGACTCACCTTCGGCAACATCAAACGGTGCGCGATTAGTTTCAGCTACACCGGAGATGAAATAAACAAAAAACAAAGGGAACAACCATATAAAATACCAGTTGGAGATACCACCAGCCTGACCTTCTACAATATCACTCAAATTCAAACTACCGCTGGCCATTAACACACCAACGAGTGCAAAACCCATGGCAATTTCATAAGCAACAATTTGTGCACCCACACGAAGCGAACTCAAAATAGCGTATTTTGAATTGGACGCCCAACCCGCAATAATCACACCGTACACACCTATAGATGTCAGAGCTAAAACATAAAGCAAACCTGCATTCACATCAGTTAGAACAATACCGCGATCAAACGGAATAACGGCCCATGCTGCAAGCGCTGGCATAATAGATAAAATAGGCGCTAACAAAAATAAATATTTATCGGATTTTGTCGGAATGATCACTTCCTTAAACATCAGCTTCATGGCATCTGCAATCGGTTGTAACCAGCCGCGGAAACCAACACGATTCGGGCCGATACGAATTTGCATGTAACCAATAATTTTACGTTCGGCATAAGTAATGTATGCAACACAAATCATTAACGGCACAAGAATAAGTATTATCTTGCCGATAATTAGCATTAGTGTTTGCATGTCTACAGGGAACCATGCCCATACATCCACAGCCAGCGCAATAGCATCGGCTATCAACCTATCAATCATTTCACTCATGCCCTGAACTCATCTTCTTGGCTCACCTTCTCAAGGCTAACGACGCCAAATGCATCACCCAAAGAATCACAACCTTCAACTGCGATTGGTATCCACGCAGATGCATCAGGAATTGTGTCATCAATAATCAGTGACAAAACAGAGTGAGTATCACCCTGCTTGACCGTCACAGTATCTGCATCACTTACATTCAAGTGTTCTGCTACTGATGCATTTAAACGAACACATAAAGTTTGTGCGTCAATCGTCTTTTGCAATGAACTTGCTCGACGCACTAATGCATCGGTCGAGTACATTGGTATATCGGTGGAACGGTGCAATTCATTCGACGTTGTTTTAACTTCAAATGGCAATAGTGTTGCAATGGTATTGGACAACTCAATTGATTCACATAATGAACGTACTTCATTTTTCACATCTTCTGAGGAAACATAATCAAAACCATCAACGCCTGTTAAATTACCAAGTACACGTAAGATTTTCCAGGCAGGACGTGAGCCACCTTTCGGTTCGACCACACCATTAAAACTTTGCCAGAAACCTTCAGCATTCACATAAGTACCCGATGTTTCAGTGAAACTGGCTGCAGGTAACAAAACATCAGCCACTTCTTTTAACGATGCTGAGTTATACGCGGAAATTGAAACAACAAAATCAGTATTACTCAAAGTAGCTAATAATTCTTTTGCGTTCACTGCATCAGTATCAGGCTCAACATTTAATAATAAACAAGCCGCAAGCTTTTCATCGGCAAGTTGACTAATATTTTTACCGACAACAACATCTTCTGTTGCGCCAGCCGCACCACGATGAGGAACCGCACCCGCTAACCATGCACCTGCTGCATTACAACCATCAGTTAAATAACCAAAAGTACTATTGGTTTCTTTAGCGATCATTTCTGCCAAAGCGCGTAAAGTTGAAAACTGCGGATGCATCTGTGCAACATTACCCAGTATCACGGTTGCAGACTCTGCATCTTTCAATTGTTGCGCAATTGTTTTATGCGAATTATTAATTGTTGCGTTAGCAATATTCGCTGGCACTGTAGCGCCTGTTAGCTGAAAAACCGCTGCGGCTATTCCAGCCAATTCAGCAACAAGGTTTTGCTGCGCTACTGAAATATTATTTGCAACCGGATAATTGAAATCATATTCACGGGTATTAACAAAAGATACTTGCGCATTATTATTAACCACAGCTTTACGTAAACGTAAATTAGCAATGGGTTGCTCCTTACGAACATTTGAACCAATTAATAATGCCGCATTGAGCTTTTCAAGTTGTTCAATATTTTGACCCAACCAGGGCATAACCGGTGCAGCGTCCTGATCTGAAAAATCAGACTGGCGTAAACGATGATCAATATTACCGCTACCCAGAGTACGCATTAATTTCTGCGCTAAATATTGTTCTTCTAGTGTTGCGTTAGCAGAAACAAGCGCGGCTATTTCAGCTGTAATAATTTCTGTTGCAACAACTTCTACTGCTTCGCCGTCTTCAGTAGAAGTCTCATTTTCTGAAGCAGCGTCTTCTGAAGTAGTGTCTTCAGACTCAGCTGCTTCTGTTTGTTGCTCTTCTATCTGTCGAACCTTTAAGTCTGCAGCCGCTTTAAACTTATCTGCAACCAGTTTTAATGCTTCATCCCAGTTCGCGACCTGCCATTTACCGTCACGTTTAATCATGGGTGAAGTTAAACGATCTTCTGTATCTATACCTTCATAACTAAAACGATCACGATCAGAAATCCATACTTCATTGATCGCTTCGTTTTCATCGGGCACAACGCGTACAATTTCGCCACGCAGAGTATGCACATTTAGATTTGAACCAATGCAGTCATGCGGTGCAATGGTTTTATGTTGAACCATTTCCCAGGCACGCGCGGCGTAACGCGAAGGTTTCGCTGTTAAGGCACCAACAGGACAAACATCAACCGAGTTACCCGACATTTCTGAATTAACACATTCATCAACGAAGGTTGCGATAAGCGCATTTTCACCGCGACCCGTCATACCCAATTCACGAATACCCGCAATCTCACGACCGAATCGCACACAACGTGTACAGTGAATACAGCGTGTTAATTCAGTGGCAATTAATGGACCAATATCTTTATCGAATGCGACGCGTTTTGTTTCTGTGTATTGTGAAACGTCACCACCATATCCCATTGCTACATCCTGTAATTCGCACTCGCCACCCTGATCACAAATCGGACAATCGAGAGGATGGTTAATCAGTAAAAATTCCATCACTGATTTTTGCGCGTCTTTGGCGTATTTTGATTGCGTATGAACAACCATGCCATCCATTACAGGTGTGGCACATGCAGGTAATGGTTTTGGTGCTTTTTCTACTTCAACCAGACACATGCGACAGTTAGCCGCCACTGCGAGTTTTTTGTGATAACAAAAGCGTGGCACTTTTATATTTTGCGCATCGGTTACTTCTATCAGCATTGCACCTTTAGGTGCCTGCATTTCCTGCCCATCGACAGTAATCGTCACTGTGTTATCAGCTATTACATCACTCATGATAGACAAACCTTTTTCGCCGCGAAACACGCAAATGAACGCAAAGAAAAACTATTATTTAAATAACACTCATGCCTGTATCCAAACTCGCATCCCCGAGCTTCAAAGGAAATGTTTCGAACATCATTCGCACCCTTCGCGTATTTTGCGGCAAAATTTTTCATGCTGCTTTCACTATGCTGTGTTTATGTTCAACATAATATTCAAATTCGTGACGATAATGTTTGATGAAACTTCGCACCGGCATTGCTGCCGCATCACCCAGCGCACAAATAGTTCGCCCTTCTATTTTACTGGCAACATCATCGAGTTTGTCGATATCTTCGTATGTACCGTTACCTTCTACGATACGAGTCAACATGCGATACAACCAGCCCGTACCTTCGCGACAGGGTGTACATTGACCACATGATTCTGAAAAATAAAATTGTGAAATACGACGCAAGGTCTGAACCATATCCGTGGTTTCATCCATCACGATTACCGCACCTGAACCTAACATAGACCCGGCCTCGACGATTGAATCGTAATCCATATTGGCTTTCATCATAATGTCGCCGGGAACGACAGGCACCGATGAACCACCGGGAATAACGGCTTTAAGTTTACGACCGTCTTTAACCCCGCCCGCCATTTCCAGTAACTCAGCAAATGACATTCCCATTGGCACTTCAAAGTTACCGGGGTTATTGACGTGACCCGAAACAGAAAATAATTTAACGCCGCCGCTATTAGGAATACCTAAATTTTGAAACCACTCTCCACCGTTACGCATAATCGCTGGAATGGATGAAAGTGTTTCGGTATTATTAATTGTGGTTGGTTTTCCATACAGACCGAAGTTTGCTGGAAATGGCGGTTTGAAACGCGGCAAACCACGTTTCCCTTCCAATGAATTTAGGAGGGCTGTTTCTTCACCACAAATGTAAGCACCTGCTCCAAGCGATGCATGTAAATCAATACACACATCTGAATCTAGAATATTATTGCCCAACAAGCCATTATCACAAGCTTCTTTTAATGCTTGCTGAAAATGGATTGCAGGCTCATCCATGAATTCACCACGCATATAATTGTAACCAACCGTCGCACCCATTGCGTAACAACCGATTGCCATGCCTTCAACTAATGCATGTGGGTTATAACGTAAGATTTCTCTGTCTTTACAAGTGCCGGGTTCTGATTCGTCTGAATTACAAACCAGATATTTTTGCACAGGTGCTGTGCGTGGCATAAAACTCCATTTCAAACCTGTTGGGAAACCCGCACCACCACGACCACGTAAGCCGGATTTTTTAATCTCTTCAACTACATCTTC
>CAZCOZ010000022.1:12610-16129 GCA_964500555.1 uncultured Thiotrichaceae bacterium
CTCTCACCAATCTTGATACCTAATTTGTTTTCAACATGATCGACAATATTTTGTGAGCCCATCAACATGCAGGAAATATTGGTACAGATCGCAACATTGTTACGTGCCACAGGTTTTAATTCATACATCGAATAAAAACTGGCAACTTCATAAACTTCAATTTTTGATAGATCTAAGTAACCGGCTACCGCATGCATTAACTCATCGGTTAGAAAACCTTTGTTTTCATGTTGAACGATATTAAGCGTACCAAGTAACGCCGATTTTTTTTGATCAGAAGGAAAATGCGTTAACAACTCATCAATTTCTTCGCGAGCATGCGATGAAAGTTCTACTGTTGTATTTGGAGACATATTAGTCATTAACGATCTACCTCACCAAATACAATATCCTGAGTACCAATAACCGCAACCACGTCGGCCAACATATGACCTTTAACCATTTCATCAAGCGCAGACAAATGCACAAAACCCGGCGCACGAATTTTTAAACGGTATGGTTTATTCGCACCATCCGAAATTAGATAACAACCGAACTCACCTTTAGGATGTTCAACTGCGGCATAAGCTTCGCCTTCAGGCAAACAAAAACCTTCGGTAAACAATTTGAAATGATGAATGAGCGCTTCCATATCCGCTTTCATTTCTTCACGTTTTGGCGGTGCAACTTTGCTGTTATTCAGCATGATTGGACCATCATTAACGCGAAGCCAGTCAATACATTGTTTGATGATACGGTTTGATTCGCGCATTTCCTGAATACGAACCAGATAACGATCATAACAATCGCCATTAGTACCAATAGGAATATCAAAGTCCATACGATCATAAACTTCGTACGGTTGTTTTTTACGTAAATCCCACGGAATACCTGAACCACGAATCATTGGGCCGGTAAAACCAAGTGCTTTTGCTCGCTCGGGTGTAACAATTGCGATATCAACAGTGCGTTGTTTCCAGATACGATTGTCGGTTAACAGTGTTTCGTATTCATCAACATAGGTTGGAAAACGATTGGTAAAGTCTTCCAGAAAATCGAGCAATGTACCCTCACGATTTTCATTTAATTTATTTACTTCACGTTGACTATGCCATTTCGATTTTTTGTAGTGCGGCATGGTGTCAGGCAAGTCACGCGCTACACCACCGGGACGATAATAGGTTGCATGCAAACGCGCACCAGAAACGGCTTCGTAACAGTCCATTAAATCTTCACGCTCACGGAAAGCATAAAGAAACATGGTCATCGCGCCAACGTCTAATGCGTGTGCGCCAATCCATAACAGGTGATTCAGAATCCGCGTCACTTCGTCAAACATAACGCGAATGTATTGCGCACGTTCAGGCACCTGCACATTCATCAATCGTTCCATCGCCATGACATAGCCATGCTCGTTACACATCATGGAAACGTAGTCCAGTCTATCCATGTAACCAATGCTCTGGTTATAAGGCTTGGACTCAACTAATTTTTCAGTTGCGCGATGCAGCAAACCAACATGCGGGTCAGCACGTTCGATAACCTCGCCATCCATCTCTAGCACAAGGCGTAATACACCATGCGCAGCTGGATGCTGCGGGCCGAAGTTTAATGTGTAATTACGAATTTCAGGCATTGCTGCTCTCCGATACATTAGTCTCCGAAGCTTCTTTTTCAGATGGCACTTCATCGAAACGACCGTCATCACGAATCACACGCGGAACTAATACTCGCGGCTCAATGCTGACAGGTTGATAGATAACACGTTTCTGCGCTTCGTCATATTTCATTTCGACATGACCTATTAGCGGAAAATCTTTTCTAAATGGATGACCAACAAAACCGTAATCGGTAAGGATGCGACGTAAATCAGGATGACCTTCAAACAGGATACCGAACAGGTCGAATGCTTCACGCTCAAACCAGTTTGCTGCAGGCCAAAGATCAATCACCGAAGGCACTACAGGAACATCTTCACTTTCACAGTACACACGAAGTCGCATACGATGATTATTCTCTAGTGACATCAAATGATACACCGCAGCAAAACGCGGACGATCGGTATTGGTATAAGTCGGCGCATCACCAAAACGTAAACGCGCACCGGTGCCTTCTTCAACACCACGACTAAAACCGGTTGCTGAAGTTGTTTCCGTCGCCCATTCAACACTGCCGTATTCAGAATAATCAACACCGCAGACATCCATTAACTGTTCAAACTGAAAAGGCGAATCATCACGCAGCTTTTCACAAACAGAAATTAAATCTTTTGCGCTAACTTCAATAGTGACTTCACCATAGGCAACGACATTTGATTGCAACTGAGATGAAAACTGTGTGGCAAGCGCCTGCGATAAATCCTCTACCTTCATCTCGCTTACCCGTACGTCCTGGTTTGTGACACGGGCTGTTCGGCTCTACCCTCTGCGCCAGGAACACGTGCGATGGTATTGGTACGACGAATTTTATTTTGTAACTGCAAAATGCCATACAACAATGCTTCTGCTGTTGGTGGACAACCAGGTACATAAATATCAACCGGTACGATGCGATCACAACCGCGCACCACAGAATAAGAATAATGGTAGTAACCACCACCGTTTGCACAGGAGCCCATTGAAATAACCCAACGTGGTTCTGCCATTTGATCGTAAACTTTACGTAATGCAGGTGCCATTTTATTACACAGAGTACCGGCAACAATCATCACATCGGACTGGCGGGGACTAGGACGGAACAACATGCCAAAGCGGTCAAGGTCATAACGAGATGCACCTGCCTGCATCATTTCAACCGCGCAGCAGGCCAGACCAAATGTCATTGGCCACATTGAACCAGTACGCGCCCAGTTAATTAAACTATCGGCCGAAGTAGTAACGAAACCTTTATCTAAAACGCCTTCTATTCCCATTCCAGCGCTCCTTTTTTCCACTCATAGATAAAACCGATCACCAGAATACCAAGGAAGATACCCATTGATAAAATGCCGAATAAGCCAATTTTGTCGAGTGAGACTGCCCATGGAAACAAAAAGGCAATTTCGAGATCAAAGATAATAAATAAGATGGCGACCAGATAGTAGCGCACATCAAATTTGATACGCGCATCTTCAAAAGCCTCGAAGCCACATTCGAACGGGGAGTTTTTAGCCGCGTCGGGTTTTGATGGCGCAAGCACAAAACCGCCAACAAACATGGCACCGACACCAACCATTAATCCGATGATAAGAAATATCAATATCGGCAAATAATTTTCGAGCATATTCTCGACCCACTGAGTTTAATTTATTAGGGGTTTAATTTTACTAACCTGTACCTGTATTTATAAACCCCAGTAGCTTTATAAATACAACTAGAACCGGCACACTATTATTTGCTTCCCGCAGTCTGTATTTTTTCTTCTGCAATACCCCTGCATCTTATTATTTGGTGCCGATGGCCGGAGTCGAACCGGCACAGCTTTCGCCACTACCCCCTCAAGATAGCGTGTCTACCAATTCCACCACATCGGCTAAACTTCAATCTTTGAACCGCAATCTTT
>CAZCOZ010000022.1:16229-25759 GCA_964500555.1 uncultured Thiotrichaceae bacterium
CGCAATCTTTCTTTAGCGCGCTATCGTCAGTTAGCCGTTATTCGTTTGCTGCTATTCACTCGCCGGTGTCGGTACATCACTTTCTGATGAGGGTTCTGTTGTTTCGATTGACATACTTGTATCTGCAGCAGGCACATCTAATTCAAGTGCTGGCAATTCGGCAGCTGGTTTTGGAGACAAACCGTTTCCAGCAGGTACGTTTGCAGGCGCTTCTATCGCAGGCGGCGTTAATGCATCCATCACGCTATCGGCTTTTATATCACGGTTCGAAGCCAGATACGCCAGCACCAGGCTATTGATGAAAAATGCCGTTGCAAAAACAGCTGTGGTTTTACTTAGGAAATTAGATGCACCCGTCGCACCAAAAACACTACCACCGCCGCCACCGCCACCGAAAGATGCACCAGCCGATGCACCCGCGCCTTTTTGTAGCAATACCAGCGTAATTATCCCGAGTGATAGAAACACGTGTAATACAAGAAGAATGATATCCACTTAAATAATCTCTTTAATTAATAAATTTACAGCTCGTAGGTCGGGTTAGGCATTTTTACCGTAACCCGACCTACGCTTAGTTCTTTACTGCTCTATTCAACTAGCCTATTCAGCCGCTGCGCAAATCGCCAAAAAATCTTCTGGTTTCAATGATGCCCCACCAATTAAACCACCATCAATATCGGGCTGACCAATCAGCTCTTTTGCATTTCCCGGATTCATGCTACCACCGTATAAAATGCGTAAGCCTTCTGCAACATCCGCGTTTAAGCCCGCTATTTTAGCACGGATAAAAGCGTGGACTTCCTGCGCCTGCTCTGGCGTGGCCACTTTACCCGTGCCGATTGCCCAAACTGGTTCATACGCAACAACACCATCAGCCAGCGCTTCAACACCTTCTAAAGCAATAACAGCATCTATTTGACGCGCGCACACATCATTGGTAATACCTGCTTCACGCTCTTCTAACGTTTCGCCAATACAAAACAGTGGCTTAACCCCATTACGACGTGCTGCAGCAAAACGTTTAGCGACCAGCTCGTCACTTTCACCGTACAAAGCACGACGTTCTGAGTGACCAATGATGGCATATTCACAGCCCACATCTTTCAACATATCGCCTGACAATTCACCGGTAAACGCGCCTTTGTCTTCGTCACAAATATTTTGTGAACCCACTTTTATCGCAGTACCTGAGGCAGCACTAGCAACGCCAGCGATATACACAGCAGGCGGACAAACCACGACCTCAGCTTTTGTAACAGAACCCATGCCCTGCTTGATGCCGGCCATCAATTCATTTATAGACTCACTGGAACCATTCATTTTCCAGTTACCCGCTACCATCACCTGACGCATTGCCTGTCTCCAGCACTATTTCAAAGGGTGAGAAGGATACCTGCCAGCACCAAATAAATCAATGATTATAAAGGTGATTTATTTGCAAGGCAGGTGAGGGGAAAATGAAAAACGCCAGGATCAAGCGTTTCATTTTTTTATCAATAACTTATAGGGCTTTACAATAAACAAAAGTTATCGCGTGATAGATTTTTACTTAGTGTTGCGCCTGGCTGTTTTTTTGTCAGGACGGAGCAATTTTATAACAGACTCCCTCAGAGAGAGATTGTTAAGACAGCCTTAATATTGGAATGTAACTTGTTTAAGCGGCTTGCGATGCCTGAGAAACCTGATCAGCTATATCCTGCGCCAACTTCGCAACCAGTTGCTCATCTTCGCCCTCAACCATTACTCTGATTAATGGCTCGGTACCTGATGGACGCAATAACACGCGGCCTCGACCATTCAACTGGGTCTCAGCATTTGTCACTGCCTGTTTTACAACTGAAGATTCCATGGCGTTATGTGCCCCGCCCTGCAAAGGTACGTTAATCATTAACTGCGGGAATTTTTTCATGCCTGATTTTGCATCATGTAAACTGATTTTTTCTTCTACCAGATAAGCCAGCACCTGCAGCGCAGAAACAATACCGTCACCTGTTGTGGTTCGATCCAGACAAATGATATGACCCGACGATTCACCACCAATTGCCCAACCATTTTTGTTCAATACTTCCAGAACGTATCGGTCACCAACATCGCTACGCTCAAACTCCAAACCCAAATCTTTAACGGCTAATTCCATACCTAGATTTGTCATTAACGTTCCCACTACGCCGCCTATACCAGCATGTTCTTTCAAACGTGAACAGGCAATAATGTAAAGCAGCTCATCGCCATCGATTATTTCGCCTTTATGATCAACCATCAGGACACGATCACCGTCGCCATCAAAAGCGACCCCAAGATCTGCACCTGTTGATTTAACATGCTCGGCCAGGCCTTCTGGATGCGTTGAACCGCAATCCAGATTAATATTTAAGCCGTCGGGATGATCACCGATAGAAACTACCGACGCACCTAATTCGGTAAATACTTTTGGCGCGATATCGTAAGTCGCACCATTGGAACAATCTAAAACAATTTTTAACCCACTAAAGCGTACACTCATTGGAATACTTGCTTTACATGCTTCGATATAGCGACCTCGTGCGTCTTCAAAACGATGCGCTTTACCTAACACTGACGATTCCACAATTTCCATTTTAGATTCATACATGGCTTCAATCGCATGCTCGATTTCATCATCTAGTTTCTTGCCTTCGGCAGAGAAAAATTTCAAACCGTTATCATAAAAAGGATTGTGTGACGCGCTGATAACAATACCTGCCGAAGCACGTAAAGTACGTGTTAAATAAGCGATGCCTGGCGTTGGCATTTTACGTAGTAAAACCAGATCTACACCTGCTGCAGACAGGCCAGCTTCCAAAGCCGACTCGAACATATAACCAGAAATACGTGTGTCTTTACCGATAACAACACGATTCACTTCACCTTCTGTGTTTGCATGTGACGCCAAAACGCGACCCACCGCCCAGCCTAGTTTAAGCACTTTGTCAGGCGTCATTAAACCTTCGCCAACTTTGCCTCGAATACCGTCTGTACCAAAATATTTTTTCGTCATTATGTTCTCTCAAATCTATTGTCATTGCGAGCAAAGCGCGGCAATCTTCTGTAGGAGATTGCCGCGCTTTGCTCGCAATGACAGTAACTTATATACATTTCCATAAAACCTTAATGCATTGCTTCACACAACACTAAAGCATCACATGTTTGCGCCACATCATGCACTCTAAAAAATCGCACACCTTGCTGATAAGCCAGAACCACTGCCGAAGTACTTGCGACCAATCTTTCTTCAACATCACGGCCTAACAATTGTCCAAACATACTTTTTCTCGATACACCAACCAATACGGGATAGCCCAACTGACAAAACGTGTGCATCTGTTTTAATAAGGATAGGTTATTTTCCAGCGTTTTGCCAAAACCAAAGCCGGGATCGATCATAATATTTTGTTTTTTTATTCCCGCTTCCATGCCTAATTCGGCACGTGTTTGCAAGTAAAGCCGAATTTCTTCGACCACATCAATATAATCGGGTTTATCCTGCATGGTTGGTGGCGAACCCTGCTTATGCATTAAACACACAGGTACATCTAACTCAGCACAAAGTTGCATTGCGCCTTCTGCATGTAAAGCGTTTACATCATTGATCATATTCGCACCTGCGGCTATGGCTGCCTGCATTACGTCAGGTTTAGTGGTATCGATTGATATCATTACATCAGAGTGCTCGCGTATTTTTTTTATCACAGGAATAACACGTTGCAACTCTTCATTCAGTGAAACGGGCGCTGCTCCAGGACGCGTCGACTCACCGCCAATATCAATTATTTCAGCACCCTCTTTTTGCATGGATAGTGCATGTTTCACCGCCTCATCGACACGATCAAATCGACCACCATCAGAAAATGAATCAGGTGTAACATTGAGAACCCCCATTACTACCCACTGACCTTCGCGAATTTTTTTTAATAACTGCTGCACTATATTGCTTAACTCAACTACTTAACTCACACGCATAAAATCTGCTTCAGACAAAAAGCAAAAAGGGGCTTACGCCCCTTTCAGTAATATTAAACCGCACCCGTTAATGCTGTCCTGCTGGACCACCGATCGTTCCGTCTTTTCCAGAAGGCTCTTTTTCTTTTTTACTCGAAATATCAGGACTGCCCGTATCGTCGTCATCCATATCAACCCAGTCTTTTGGCGGCGGCACTTCACGTTTTTCCATTAATGCATCAATTTGATTCGCATCGATGGTTTCATACTTCATCAATGTTTCTGTCATACTGTGCAGAATATCCATGCGTTCATTTAGAATTTTTTCTGCACGTTCATAGTTGCGATCAATAAAAACACGAATTTCTTCGTCGATAATACGCGCCGTATCATCACCCATATTTTTGTGCTGTGTGACTGAACGACCAAGGAAAATCTCGCCTTCATCTTCAGAATATGTCAACGGACCTAAACGTTCAGATAAGCCCCATTTGGTTACCATATTACGCGCAAGATCCGTTGCACGTTCAATATCATTCGACGCACCAGTAGTGACACTGTCTTTTCCGTAAATAAGCTCCTCTGCAATACGACCACCAAACAAACTTGAAATCTGACTTTCAAGATGCATTTTGCTGTGGCTGTAGCGATCTTCTTCAGGTAAAAACATGGTTACGCCTAAAGCACGACCACGCGGAATAATACTGACTTTGTACACAGGATCATGATCAGGTACCACACGACCAACAATCGCATGGCCCGCCTCATGATACGCCGTTAATTTTTTCTCTTTTTCAGACATCACCATGCTACGACGTTCAGCGCCCATCATGATTTTATCTTTCGCGCGTTCGAAGTGTGACATGTCCACTTCCTTGCAGTTTTCGCGTGCGGCAAACAATGCTGCCTCATTAACTAAATTAGCTAGATCCGCGCCAGAAAATCCGGGTGTACCACGAGCAATAATACCTGGCTTCACATCAGATGCATCAGGTACTTTACGCATATGCACTTTTAGAATTTGTTCACGACCACGAATGTCTGGCAATGGCACGACAACCTGACGATCAAAACGACCGGGGCGCAATAACGCAGGATCAAGCACGTCAGGACGGTTGGTCGCCGCAATCACAATCACGCCTTCATTACCTTCAAAACCATCCATTTCAACCAGCAGTTGATTCAAGGTTTGTTCACGCTCATCATGACCACCACCAACACCGGCACCACGATGACGACCTACTGCGTCGATCTCATCAATAAAGATAATACAGGGCGCATGCTTCTTCGCTGTCTCAAACATATCACGCACACGTGATGCACCAACACCAACAAACATTTCAACGAAGTCAGAACCAGATATGGTAAAGAACGGTACTTTTGCTTCGCCCGCAATCGCACGAGCTAATAAGGTTTTACCTGTGCCCGGCGCACCAACCATCAACACACCACTTGGAATCTTGCCGCCCAACTTCTGGAATTTCGACGGATCTTTCAGAAAGTCGACTAATTCAGCAACTTCTTCTTTGGCTTCTTCAGCACCCGCAACATCTTTGAAGGTTACTTTAATTTCATCTTCACCCAGCATCCGCGCTTTGCTTTTACCAAAAGACATCGCACCTTTACCACCAGCACCACCTTGCATTTGGCGCATGAAGAAAATCCAGATACCGATCAACAATAAGAACGGGAACCAGGAAATAAAGATGGTCATTAATAGTGACTGGCCTTCAGGTGCATCAGCCGTTATTTCAACACCGTTATCCAATAAATCACCAATCATCGCGGTATTGCTGGTTTCAGGACTGTAGGTTTTGAAGACACTACCGGTATTAGTTTTACCTTTAATGTCACGTCCTTCAATCGTCACCTGCGCGATCTGATTAGACTTAATCATCTGGATGTAAGTGGAGTACGGTAACGCTTGAGTAGTACCCGTGGTTTTGCTGAAATTACTAAAAACAGACAAAAGAACCATTGCGATAACGGCCCATAAAACTAAATTTTTTGCTAGATCGTTCAACTGATCACTCCCGATTATATTCGCCAACCCCAATCATGTGACTGCTATCACACTTTGTGGTTCAACGAAAAACTACTGATAATTTAAACATACACCACTTTAAATGGTATTGCCAAGAAAACCTGTTGCTAAAGCATAAATTTCACGACTTCGCGGCCTTGAAGCCTTAGGTTTACGCATGACAACTTTACTGAAACTGGTCTTCAATTCTTTATTATATTCTTCGAACCCTTCGCCCTGGAATAGTTTCACTAACAGCCCGCCGTCAGGATTCAAGGTTTTCCGCGCCAAATCCAGCGCCAAGTCACACAGATAATAAGCCCGGGGCATATCGACCGAGCCCATACCGCTTATATTGGGGGCCATATCAGAAATTACAAGGTCGGCTTTACCGCTTTTATTCATGGAAATAATGTCGTCAGAACCCATCACTGCCATAAGTTCGTCAAATACAGAATTTTCACGAAAATCACCTTCGATAATGGTGACGCCTTTTATCGGCTCCATCGGTAGAATATCCAACGCAATAATCGTTCCTTTCTTGCCCAGCTTTTTAACACAATATTCGGACCAACCACCAGGGGCTGCACCCAGATCAACAATCGTCATACCCGGTTTGATTAAACGGTCCTTTTTATCTATTTCGATAAGTTTATAGATGGCACGCGAACGATAACCATCTTGCTGTGCACGACGAACGTACTCATCATCAAAATGCTCTTTTAACCAACCTTTACTGCTTTTGCTTTTTGCCATGTAAAACGATTAGAGGTAGTTATCGAATCAAATAATTCAGATAGAAAATTATTTAGGTAATTCAATTATTGCTTTATCAGAATTGACACGATAGACAGACAATGTTTTTCCTATCGACTGCACTTCCTGCGAAGAACTTTTCTCACAAATTTCTGTAATTACCTGTTTACGCAAATCACGGTCATCAATGGATAATTTTATTTTAACCAGTTCATGATGGGTTAAGGCGATTTCAAGTTCGTTTAATACTTCTTCGGTCAATCCTTTTTGCCCTAGCATAATAACTGCTTTCAAATCGTGGCATTTTGCGCGAAGAAATTTTAGTTGTTTTTTTGAAAGACTCATTACAATTTAAAACCAAAAGAAAGTTAATCCACAGATGAACGCCAATGAACGCAAATAAGAGCAATAAAAATATTAATCACAATAATTTTAATTTTTTTAGATCATGAAACGCTAGCAATATAGTATTGCTAGTTTTTCATTGGCGTCCATTAGCGTTCATCTGTGGACAGTTGCGCTTTTAAATATATTTAATATCAACAATTTCGAACGAACGTAAACCACCCGGCGTTTTAACTTCTGCAACATCGCCTTCTGCCTTACCAATCAACGCACGTGCAATTGGAGAACCCACAGAAATCATATTATTTTTGATATCCGCTTCATCTTCGCCAACAATCTGGTACGTCATCTCATCGCCGGTTTCTTCATCCGCAACATCAACCGTCGCGCCGAAAACGACTTTACCGTTTGCGTTAACCGTAGTGACATCAATAATGACAGCGTTACCGAGTTTACCTTCAATGTCTTTTATTCGGCCTTCGATAAAACCCTGTTGCTCACGCGCGGCATGATACTCGGCGTTTTCCTTCAAATCACCGTGCTCACGTGCGGTTGCAATATCTTCGATAACTTTAGGGCGATCAATTGACTTCAGCTGATGCAGCTCATCTTGTAATGCTTGCGCACCTTTTACGGTAATGGGAACTTGGCTCACGTAACTGTCTCTTGTTGTTTATTTTGATAGACGACTTTCATTATTGTTTTAAACTTTTATTATTAATTTTACTATTAAATTTTTATTGCTAAATTATTAGCGGTGAATTACTGACGCTGAACTATTGTTGCTGAATTTCTTCGTGCAAATCTTGCAGCCGCATCACATCGTTTACAGTTAGATAATCAATTGCCTTAACTGTTGCACTCGCACCCGCTATCGTCGTAGTGTAACTCACCTTATGCTGTAATGCTGCAGCACGAATAGTAAAAGAATCACTAATTGCTTTTTTGCCTTCTGTGGTGTTAATGATTAAAGCAATGTCACCGTTTTTAATCATATCAACAATGTGCGGACGACCTTCGTAAACTTTATTAACTAATTTACAGTCAACCCCTGCTTCCTGCAAGGCAACACCGACACCTCGAGTTGCAACAATATCAAACCCTTTGGCCGCTAACTCACCACCCAGTTCGACCGCCTGTTTGCGATCACGTTCACGTACGCTGATAAAAACGCGGCCTTTGGTTGGCAAATCAACACCGGCACCAAGCTGTGCTTTTGCGAACGCCATACCGAAGGTTTTACCCACGCCCATCACTTCACCGGTCGATTTCATTTCTGGGCCAAGTAGTGGATCAACACCGGGAAATTTCACAAACGGAAAAACCGATTCTTTCACTGCAAATGTTTTTGGCACAACTTCTTTTGTGATTCCCTGCTCTTTTAATGACTTACCCACCATACAACGTGCTGCAATTTTTGCTAATGGCACACCTGTTGCTTTTGATACAAAGGGAACAGTACGAGAAGCACGTGGATTTACTTCCAACAGGTAAATACTTTCACCCTGACTTCGATCGTTTGAATCCGTAAACTGAATCGCAAACTGGATATTCATCAAACCCACAACGCCAAGCTTTAATGCTAATTGTCGGGTTTGTTCACGCAATTGATCCTGCACATCAGCAGATAGAGAATACGGTGGCAATGAACACGCCGAGTCACCCGAATGCACACCCGCCTGTTCGATATGTTCCATGATGCTACCGATCAACACATCTTCGCCATCACAAATCGCATCCACATCCACTTCAACAGCATCATCAAGAAAACGATCTAACAATACTGGCGCATCGTTTGAAACGCTCACCGCGTTTTTCATATAAAACTTGAGGTCTTTTTCGTTATAAACAATTTCCATTGCACGACCGCCTAAAACATACGACGGACGAACGACTAATGGGAAACCAATTTCAGCTGCGCCCGCTACCGCTTCTTCTGTCGAACGTGCTAAACGGTTCGGTGGTTGTTTTAAACCTAACTCGTTAATCACCTGCTGAAAACGTTCGCGATCTTCTGCTAAATCAATACAGTCTGGCGTGGTACCAATGACAGGCACGCCTGCAGCTTCTAAATCACGCGCCAATTTTAATGGCGTTTGACCACCGTATTGCACAATAACGCCTTTGGGTTTTTCTTTATCTAAAACTTCAAGCACGTCTTCTAATGTTAATGGCTCGAAATATAAACGATCAGAAGTATCATAATCGGTTGATACGGTTTCAGGGTTACAGTTGATCATAATGGTTTCAAAACCATCATCGCGCATAGCAAATGCGGCGTGGACACAACAGTAATCGAATTCAATGCCCTGACCAATTCGATTCGGGCCACCACCTAAAACAACAATTTTATCTCTATCGTCCGGCTCAGCTTCACATTCTTCTTCATAAGTAGAATACATGTAAGCGGTTGAGGTAGAAAATTCTGCTGCACAGGTATCAACCCGTT
>CAZCOZ010000023.1:0-10810 GCA_964500555.1 uncultured Thiotrichaceae bacterium
GCTTGTCTTCAGAGATATTGGGGAATCGTCTAGTGGTAGGACTGCGGACTCTGACTCCGCCAACCAAGGTTCAAATCCTTGTTCCCCAGCCAATTTTTCCGAACCATTATCCTTGAATCATTAAATGACCCTGTTTAATGGTTCTACTTAAACAACTCTGTTGAATAAATTACCGTAGATACTATTGTGGATATGAAACAAAAAATAATCAATATGCTTGTCTTGCAAGATTCAATGAACACCAAGGTTAATCTGGATTGGCGTAGTGCCGGTAATGAATGGTATCGCGCAATCTGGATGGAAGCGTCTGAAATGCTGGAGCACTACGGTTGGAAATGGTGGAAGAAGCAGGAGCCAGACATGATGCAGGTTAAACTTGAAGTCGTTGATATTGTGCATTTTGCTTTGAGCATTCGGCTTGAGCAGAATAAGTCACTAGAAGAGTCCGCGAAATTGATTGAGGATGATTTTGCGAATCCAATGCAGGCAGAAGATATTCGAAAAACCATTGAATGTTTAGCTTTAGTTACCCTAACTGATCAAGGTGCGCACTTCAGTTTTATCGCCGGTATTATGAAGTACCTGGAGATGTCTTTCGATGAGTTGTATGAAATTTATGTCGGTAAAAATGTACTTAACATGTTCAGGCAGGATAATGGCTATAAAGAAGGCACATATAATAAAGTATGGAATGGGCGGGAAGACAATGAATATCTTGCTGATATAATCGAAAACTTGAATGTAAATAGTCAATCATTTCAGGATGAGATCTATACCGCGCTTGCGAAAAACTATTCGGTTTAGACTTCGTAGGGAGAAGAAGCAAAAAAGGTATGCATAGGCATACCTTTTTTATTGAAAAAATTGGAATAAAGTCATTGTTTTTTACTTGAAAATTTAGCGTATGATGACCAGTATAAGTAAATACTATTAGGAGACAGAAATTATGAACGGTGAATTAGATTTTATGACCAGTTTTGGGATTGGCCTTGCGGTGTTGATTTTTGTTCTGGTCAAATCATCAATAAAGTTTGTACCGCAAAATCGCGCATTGGTGGTTGAGCGTTTTGGTAAATACAATAAAACCATGCTTGCAGGGTTGAATTTTATCTTCCCATTTATTGATAGAGTGAGTTACGATCAGTCATTGAAAGAGCATGCCTTTGATGTGCCGAGTCAGTCTGCGATTACGCGCGATAATATTTCTTTAATTGTTGATGGTGTGTTGTATTTGAAAGTACTTGATCCGTATAAATCGTCATACGGTGTTGATAATTATGTTTTTGCGGTGACGCAACTGGCGCAGACGACAATGCGTAGTGAGATTGGTAAAATTGAATTAGATAAAACCTTTGAAGAACGTGAAGCCTTAAACGTGAATATTGTTTCATCTATTAATCAAGCAGCTGAACCCTGGGGTGTGCAGGTTTTGCGTTACGAGATTAAAGACATTGAGCCGCCTCGTACTGTGCTGGAAGCGATGGAACGGCAGATGAAAGCGGAGCGTGAAAAGCGTGCCGTTATCTTAGAATCAGAAGGTGAGCGCCAATCGTCAATTAATGTAGCGGAAGGTGATAAGCGTGCAAGAGTACTCGCTGCTGAGGCGGATAAAGCCGAACAAATTTTACAGGCAGAAGGTGAGGCGAAAGCGATTATTGCGGTAGCTGATGCAAAAGCAAAGGCGTTGGATGTGGTTGGTACCGTGGCAATGGAAACCAAAGGTCAAAAAGCAATTCAATTAGAATTAGCCGAACAGGCCATTAGTGCAAAGCAGGCAATAGCGAGAGAATCGTCAGTCGTCATGTTGAGCGATGATAAAACAGGTGCAGCAAATATTGTGGCAGAAGCCATGACTATTATTAATAGTATTAATAATTCTAACCGCTCTAATAATGATAGGTCGAATACTGATAGCAATGCTGGAATGAGTTGATAACAATGGAATACATTCATAATAATTTTTCTGGTTTCTGGATCGCTTTAGGATTTGCTCTGCTAGTAACCGAAATTTTAGTGTTTGGTTTCTCTACCCTTATTCTTTTGTTTATTGGATTAGGCGCGTTGACTTCTGGTTTGTTAATGACTGTTGGTTTGTTGCCTGAAACCTGGACAGCAGGGCTGGCGTGTACTGGTGTCGTTACTGGGATTAGTAGTTCATTACTGTGGCGGCCGATGCAAAAACTACAAAATAGTTCGGCGCAGAAAAGCGGGCAAAGCAGTGATTTTATTGGTATCGATTTTATTTTAGCTCAGGATATTAGTGTGATTGAGCCAGGTAAGCATCCCTATTCCGGTGTGGAGTGGCGAGTCGAAATTGAGAAAGATAGTGAGCACGATAGTTTGAAGAAAGGTGATCGTGTTGAAGTTACATCGGTTGATGCGGGAATATTTCGGGTTAAGAAATACGGTTAGACCTTATTTTGTTTTAATGTTAATAACTTGAGTCTCAAAAATCAGACAAGAAAAAACCCGGTAGCACCGGGTTTTTTTATATGCATCAGAAAAAGATCTGTTATTACTTAATCTTCGATTCTTTATACATAACGTATTTTCTTATTGTTGGATCGAATTTCTTCATTTCCAACTTTTCGGGCATAGTGCGTTTGTTTTTAGTGGTGGTGTAGAAATGACCCGTCTTCGCAGATGAAACCATTTTAATTTTTTCGCGCATGATAATCTCCTAAATTTCTCTAGCTTTGTATCTCTAGTTTTATATTTTGGGCTTTATACTTTTTCGCCACGTGAGCGCATTTCAGCCAGAACAGTGTCGATACCTTTTTTATCGATAATGCGCATACCGTTCGCAGTAACGCGCAGCTTCACATGACGGTTCTCGCTCTCAACCCAAAAACGATGAGAATGAAGATTAGGCAAGAAACGACGTCTCGTTCTGTTATGAGCATGGGATACGTTGTTACCGGAGACTGGGCGTTTTCCAGTGACCTGACATACTCTAGACATTATTATTACTCCAAACCAGATGTTACAAAATTATTTATATTCAAAAGCCTAAAATTGAGGTGGCAGGCTACTGAAAAAATGAGCCGGCAATTCTATCGGAGAATAGCGGAGCTGACAAGTAAAATAGCTTCGATTTAAGTCTTTTGGGTGTGTCTGTTGAGCTGCTTAGCCATGTATAATTCGTAATAGCCTTCAGTGACCGTGTTTAACAATGGAGGTTTATGTAGTGATTGTTACATGAAATAAAACTAAAAATAAAAAACAGAAGAGTGAAAATGCCACAAGATATTGTATTTATTGAAGATTTAAGAATTGATACCATTATTGGTATTTATGACTGGGAGCGAGAAGTAAAGCAAACCATCGCACTGGATATTGAAATGGCGGCGGATAATATTAAACCGGCATCAACAGAAAATATTGATGATGCGCTGAATTATAAAGCCGTTTCTAAGCGGATGATTGCTTTTACGGAAGAAAGCCAATTTCAGTTGGTTGAAACTCTGGCAGAAAGGCTAGTCGAAATTATCATGACCGAGTTTGCTGTGCCGTGGTGTCGCCTGAAGCTTCGCAAATTGGGGGCAGTAACTGGCTCGAAGTCAGTTGGTGTCATCATTGAGCGTGGACAGGTGGATTAAACAAGCGAGCTAAAGATGGCAACTATCTATATCAGCCTTGGCAGCAATATTAATCGTGAAGTGAATACCCGCGCTGGGGTAAGTGCGCTCAGGGGCGCTTTTGGCGAGCTGCGATTGTCTTCTGTTTATGAAAGTGAGGCTGTTGGTTTCGATGGCGATGCTTTTTTAAATATGGTGATTGCCTGTGATGTCGATATGTCTGTACATGAGACGAGTCGTGCGTTGAGGGATATTGAAGATGCCAATGGGCGAGATAGAACTGGGCCAAAGTTTTCATCACGAACCCTGGATTTAGATTTATTGCTTTATGATGATTTGGTGTTGAATGAGAAGGCGCTGGTTTTACCGCGCGGTGAGATTTTAAAAAACGCCTTTGTATTATGGCCGTTAGCAGAAATCGCGCCGAACTTGCGCCACCCGAAAAGTGGAAAAACATACAGTGAGATTTGGTCGGGATTTGATAAAACAAAAGAAAACTTAAAACCTGTCGCTTTTGATTTCGAGCAGACTGATTTCGAAAAAAGTGATTTTGATACAATCGATTCGATAGCCTGTGATTTATATGTTGATATTTCAGGTACTGATTGTGCTGTTCCGTTTTCAAAATTAAGTGATGCTTTAGATGTGTTGCTGCCAGAGAAAATATTAATGGCAGTGTCAAAGAAACAGGCATTACAAAGCGACATTCCCGCTTTTTGTCGGCAGCGTGATTTACAGCTAGTTAAACAGGGAGAAGTTGATGGAATGTTTTATTTTTTGATTAAGCATGCGCGATTAATTAAGCAAACTTAATCTAATTAATTTAATCATAGCGTTTCTTGTTGAGCATCAAGTTTTTTCGCAATAAATTCAACCATGCGTTTTACTTTTGGTGCAACAAAGCGTCGTTCAGGATAGATCGCATGAATATCATAAACGGTTGCTTTGTATTTTTCTAAAATTATTTTTAATGCCCCTTGTTTAATATATTGTTGTACATACCAGCCAGGTAAAATTGAAATGCCCAGACCTGCGATAGTCGCGTCACAAATTGCATCAGGACTGCTGGCTTTAAAACGACCGTTAACGCGAATCGATTCATCCCCTACCTGAGTGCTGTGGTAATACCAGAGGTCAGGTGTTTTTTGTAAAGAGTGGAGCAGGCAATTGTGTTTACTTAAGTCGGATGGTTTTTTCGGTCGACCATGCTTAACTAAATATTCGGCACTGGCGACGGTAACGCGAGGACTGCTGCCAATTTTTTTTGCGATGAGTGTTGAGTCAGCAAGAGGGCCGATACGTATCGCAAGGTCAACGCCTGATTTCACCAGATCAATATAATCATCATCAAACAACAGATCGATATTGATTTCTGGGTAGGTTTCGAGAAATTCATTTAAAAAAGGCAGGATGAAAGTGCGACCAAATGATGCGCTGGTTGAGAGTCGTAAAGTGCCGGTGGGTTTGATTTTTCCTTTGCCAATACTGGCTTCAGCTTCCTGAAAATCATTCAAGATGCGAATGCAATGCTGGTAATATTCCTGACCAGCTTCTGTTAATTTTAATGAGCGGGTACTGCGATTAAGTAGTTTTGTGCCCAGTCGTTCTTCAAGCGCTGCAATATGTTTGCTCACAGTTGACTGTGACATATTGGTTTCTCTTGCTACGGCAGAAAAATTTTTCGCTTCAACAACGCGGCGAAACACCGCCATGCTATGCATTACATCCACGTGAAACCTCCGCGTATTAATGAATGTCTGATTATATAAATTAATTCCATTCAATATTAGGAATAAATCATATTCCATAATTGATGGTTATTCTAGCTATAAAATTAGTCTACTGCGCATATGAAGGGAATATTTATTGTCGAATAGTTAATGTTTTTCCCTTTTGAATTAGTTCTAAGTGTTTAAGGAAGTTCATGCCAAGCAAAACTTCCTTGCCATGCATATTGGTAAGAATGGTCGCGTTTAAATCATATAATTTAATATCACCAATAGCCGCGCTATCAACCTTTGTACGATAGGCAGTGGTATTACCATTGGCTGTTTTTATAGTGATAGCATAACCGGGCTTTAAGCCAATATCATTGGCAACCGATTTGGGTATGGCGATATCGCTTGCGCCGGTGTCTAATAAAAATACAACTTCATGGTCGTTAATGGTTCCGTTGGAAACGTAATGTCCATGAGCGTTACGTTGTAGTGAGACCTCTTTTTGTAACCCATTAGTTACTGTGGTTACCTGTTGGTTCGGGTTATTGCGTTTCGATATTAAGTGATCGGAACCAGCAAACAAAATGGCTAAAAAAATTAGCCAGGCAATGATTGTCATGGCGCTGCCGGTGCGTGAAATAAAATCGTGCTTGTTTTTCTGATTTTGCATGTTGATTATTTTGTCGGGATATTAAATATTAATGCTGCGTCCGCCATCAACCGCAATGATTTGGCCTGTTATGTAATCTGCATCTCTAACCAGAAAAAGAATGGTTTTTGCAATATCCAGAGGTTGTCCTGGTCTTTTTAGTGAGGTGCGTTCTAGAATAATATTTTTTGTGCTCTCGGGCAGATCATTTTCCGGCCACAAAATAGCACCGGGCGCGACGCCATTAACACGAATTTCAGGTCCAAGTTCTTTTGCCAGTGACATTGTTAGCATAGCTAGCCCAGCTTTTGCCGCGCAATAAACGGGGTGTTCTTTCATCGGTCGTTGGCCATGAACATCAATCATATTAATAATGCAGCCATGCGTTTGTTTGAGATAAGGCGCAGCTGCCTGAGAAAGAAACAAGGGAGCTTTCATATTGCTATTAACAAGGTTGTTCCAGTTATCCATGGTAATACTGCCGACGGGCGTAGGAAAAAAACTTGAGGCGTTATTGACTAATACATCCAGTCGGCCCCAGCATTGATAAGCTTGGTCGATAAGTGTGTCGTATATTTTTTCGTCATTCAAATCCCCCTGAATAACGTTGGCGGAATTAGCGCGTTGCTGATTTAAACTTTCAGCAAGGTCATCCGCTTCCTGGCGTGATGATCGACAATGTATCACCACATTGTAGTGCGCCTGATGCAGAGTACGGACAGTAGCTGCACCAATGCGTTTTGAGCTGCCAGTAACAAATGCACATTTAGGATCAGCGGTTGTTTTTGTTGTTGTGGAATTTGCGTTAGAATTGTCGGCTGTCATGTGAATCTGGTCATTGGTTAGGTTGTCTATTACTGAAGCATGTAAGTATCACTATATTCTCACATATCATGAGTGGGTTGAACCATTGTTAAATGTAACAGATAAGTATAATAGACAAATATAATAGATAAGTATAATAGGGTAAGTATAACTGTAGATCGAACATGCCAAATAACAATATACATGCTAAATAATAATATAAAAGCATTGCCAGAACCTGATGATGCAGCAAAGCAGAGAAGTTGCTTAGTTGTAGAGTGTGTCGAATCTACATGTGCGGCTAGTGATGGCTGGATAAGTTTTTCAGAGTTTATGAATATCGCTTTGTATCAGCCGGGTCTGGGATATTACACGGGCGGCTTGCAAAAATTTGGTGCTAAAGGAGATTTTATTACTGCACCAGAAGTTTCTCCATTGTTTGGTCAGTGCGTGGCGTTGCAGTTAGCCGATATATTAAAAAAATTTCGAGTAGAATCGGATGAAAAAGTTTATGTAATGGAGTTTGGTGCGGGTAGTGGTTTGTTGGCGATTGATATTCTTCAGCAACTTGAGTCGCTGAATGTATTGCCTGATGAATATCTTATCGTTGAGCTCAGTGCCGAGCTTAAGCAGCGTCAGCAGAAAACCATAAAAGATAAATCAGCTGAATTATTAAATCGAGTAAAATGGCTAGATCAATTACCTGATGATTTATCCAGTGTCGTCGTAATCGCAAATGAAGTGCTGGATGCTATGCCGGTAGAAAATTTTAAAGTGACTTCATCAGGTGTCGAATCATTGATGGTGGCGGTGGAAAATAATCGAATTGTTTCGAAATATATGCCAGCCAGTGATGAGGTGAAAAAAATAATTGCAGAACTTGAGCAGCGTAGTGAGTTCCAGTTTTCAGGTGACTCATTTCCAGAAGAATACTGTTCTGAATACAATCCAGCGATTCAGGCATGGTTAGCTTTGCTTGCGAGTAAAATCGATAAAATGGTGGTTCTGCTTATTGATTATGGTTATAACGAAAAAGAGTATTATCACGCAGATAGAGCAACAGGAACGTTAATGTGTTATTACCAGCATCGTGCGCACAGCGATTTTTCCTATTGGCCGGGGCTGCAGGATATAACGGCATTTGTTAATTTTACCGATGTTGCTTATAGTGCTGTTGATTTAGGTCTGGAAGTGGCGGGTTATACTACGCAGGCCGCTTTTTTGTTGTCATGCGGTTTGCCGGATTTGCATCAGTCGCAGGTAAGTGACGATGTTCAACAGCAGGTGAAATTATCGCAACAAATAAAAACCTTAACGCTTCCATCTGAGATGGGTGATCGTTTTAAAGTGATTGCGTTGACAAAAAATTATAACGAGTCGTTAAAAGGGTTTTCGATGCTTGACTTAAGAAACAGGCTATAAGAAATAGGCTGTAAGAAATAGGCTATAAGAAATAGATTATAAGCGTTCGAATATAAAAATAAATTACGTCATTGCGAGGCACGAAGCAATCTTCTGATAGTAACCGTAATGCTCAATGAGATTGCTTTGTGCCTCGGCAACTGCTCCTGCGTTGCCCTAATAACCTACATCCATGTAGGGGTCGCAATGACGAGAATTTAATTATTAATAATATGAAAGAGTAGTAAGTGGATATATTACAAATAATCGTTTTAGCCTTAGTGCAAGGATTGACAGAGTTTCTTCCTGTGTCGAGTTCGGCGCATTTAATTTTAGTGCCATTAATCACCCAATGGGATGATCAGGGCTTGGCTTTTGATGTGGCAGTACACGTTGGCACATTAACCGCGGTCGTGCTTTATTTTCGAAAAGAAATTAGCAGAATGTTTTTTGCATGGTTTGCTTCGTTGCGAGGAAGTCACTCGGAAGATAGCAAGTTAGCATGGGCAGTTATTATTGGTACCATTCCTGTCGGTCTGGCGGGGTTATTGTTCAAAGATATAATTAGTGAAAGTTTGCGTACACCATTGGTTATCGCTACAACAACTATTATTTTTGGTTTGCTTCTCTGGTACGCAGATCAATCAGCGAAAAGAACACGTGATGAGTATACTCTGTCCTGGAAGGATATTATTGTTATCGGTTGCGCGCAGGCGATAGCATTGATTCCAGGAACTTCTCGCTCAGGTATTACTATTACGGCGGGCTTGTTACTGGGTTTAACGGCGCAGGCATCAGCACGATTTTCGTTTTTACTTTCTATTCCCGTGATTATTTTAGCGGGAGGTTTTGAAGTTTTAGATTATCTTGAGGTCGCCAGCATAAACGACATGAACGATCTTATTCTTGGTGCATTGATTTCAGCAATTAGTGCTTATTTATGTATTCATTTCTTTTTGAAATTATTAGAGCGAGTAGGGATGACGCCTTTTGTTATCTATCGCTTACTGCTTGGTATTGTGTTGTTTTCTTTGTATATATAGGTATGTTTGTGAATCCTGATTTAAAACTACGTTCATTTTGGTTGGTGGTTGCTTATGGGCTGGTTGCTTTAGTTGTATATTTGTCGTTAACCAGTAATCCGGTTAAAACAGGGTTGTCGTTTTTATATCAGGATAAATTTTTTCATGCGTTGGCGTATTTTGTTCTAATGTTCTGGTTTTCACAGATTTACCATACTAATATTAAACGCAATATTATTGCAATTATTTTGATTGCAGTAGGTGTAACGCTTGAGTTTTTACAAAGCCTTAATCCGCTTCGATTTTATGAGTTTGCTGATATGTTGGCAAATAGTACAGGAGTGGTATTGGCATATTTTTTAACATTAACAAATGCTAAAAACTATTTACTTAAATTCGAAAAAGTAATGCTGGGTTCGTAAAAGCAAGAGTTTAAGGAAGGTTTGTTTTGAGTTTTTTTATGGCGCTGACACGTGTCTGTTTTATTTTTTCAGCAAGTGCCAAATTTTCAAAACCTAATTCTCGTAGCGCTGTCACATCAACATTTTTTGTGGCCTGTAAAGCAGATCGAAAAAAGTCACCTTGTTCGAACTGTTTATTTTCATATCCCGGTCGCCCGCGCGCATCGGCTTCACTCGCTAACAGAAACTTTTCAAATCGTTCGGGCTTTCTAAAAGCATCCAGTTGTTCAAGCGTTTTAACAACGGTTGATGCTTTTAATTCGAGTGCGCGATGAAAGTGCAGATGAAAGCGTGCTGTGCGTTCAGCTAAGTCACGAAATTCATTGGGGATACGTAAGCGTTTACAAACTTCAGCAACAATTTTTGCGCCTCTGGTTTCATGCGCGATATGGCTTGGCCATTCTTCTTTTGGTGTTGTGCCTTTTCCAAGGTCGTGCATTAAGGCAGCGAAACGAACATCGCTTTCATTGCTCAACAAGCAGGCTTGCTCGAGTACCATTAAAGTATGAATGCCTGTATCAATTTCTGGGTGATGTTTTTTAGGTTGTGGCACACCAAATAAACAGTCGACTTCAGGTAATATTCTTTTTAGTGCTCCACAATCTCTAAGAGTGGTAATAAAAACAGTGGGTGTTTTTTCTGTTAATGCTTTTTGCATTTCCTGCCAGACGCGTTCAGGTACTAGAGCATCAACTTCGCCAGCATCTACCATTTCTTTCATCAATCTCATCGTGCTTTCGGCAATACTAAAACCGAGGTGCGCATAGCGAGCAAAAAATCGAGCAACACGCAAAATACGCACTGGATCCTCCGCGAAAGCAGAAGAGACGTGGCGTAAAATTTTATTATTAATATCATCCACGCCATTATGCGGATCGATTAACTCGCCGTTTTCATCTTTGGCGATGGCGTTAATCGTAAGGTCTCGGCGTATAAGATCATCTTCCAGCGTGACATCGGGTGATGCATGTACTTCAAATCCCTTATAACCCGCAGCTGTTTTTCGTTCAGTGCGAGCCAGTGCGTGCTCTTCTTTTGTTTCTGGATGAAGAAATACGGGGAAGTCTTTCCCGACTTGTTGATAACCGGCTGTAACCATGTCGGCAATTGTTGCACCGACAACAACCCAGTCTTTCTCATGGAAAGGATAACCAAGTAATTCATCACGAACTGCGCC
>CAZCOZ010000023.1:10910-25147 GCA_964500555.1 uncultured Thiotrichaceae bacterium
GTTTCATTTATTATTTAGTAATTAATCAGAAACTCCTTAATCTGGAACTACTTAATCGTTTGTCGTGAGGTTATTTATGCAAATTCCGTGGTATATCGCTGCATTAGGTGCAGCCGTGACATGGGGTGTTTATTACCCTCTGGCTGATATGGCGTTAAAGAAAATATCGGTTTATAGCCTAATTCTGTTGAGCATGATTCCCGTATTATTAGTACTGCCGATTTTTATTAAATCCGTGGGTAAAGACATCGATGTGGTTCGTGGTTTACCCTGGAGTGAGCAATGGGTTTTTTTGATCTTAGGTTTAATCGGGTTAGTCGGAGAGGTATTGGTTTATATTGCGATAACGGGTAAAAATGCGACATTAGCTAGTCTTATCGAAATGACTTACCCCGTATTCGTGGTGATTTTTGCTTATTTATTCTATCGAGAAATGCATGTAACGCCGAGCGTGTTTGTTGGTGGTTTACTTATTCTGACTGGTGCGGCGATTATTATTTATAATAATTAATAGGTGTGAATGAATTTTCTCTTAATTTTTTAAGAGCCTAAAATGAAGAAAGTGACACTTTCGTGATTTATTCTGTCTAACATGTCCCATGTATATGAATAATATGAGTATCACTGCATGCCTACAAAAATTCTTGTAATCGAGGACGATGATGATATCGCGCATTTGCTTGAATTGCATCTACAGGACTTATCCTATCAGGTTGAAATAATTGCTGATGGTACATTGGGTTTGAATAAGGCTACTCAGGAAAAGTTCGATTTGATTATTCTTGATTTAATGTTGCCGGGCATGGATGGGCTGGAAATCTGTCGACGCCTGCGGGATGCTTCGGTGTACACGCCTATTTTAATGTTGACGGCAAAATCTTCAGAAATAGATCGCGTTTTAGGTTTAGAGCTGGGAGCTGATGATTATTTGACGAAACCGTTTTCATTAAAAGAATTACAGGCGAGAGTGAAAGCGATTTTACGGCGTATCGAATTAGCGACAACGATACCTAAAAACAATGGTAATACAGAAGACAATATTTCGGTTAAAGATTTAGTTATTGAACCTTTACGTCGAAGTGTCTCCATCGCTGGTAATGAAGTTGTGTTAACCGCAACAGAATTTGATCTGCTGCTGCACTTTGCGAAAAACCCAGGGCGTGTTTATAACCGCATGCAATTGCTCGATAGCGTTTGGGGTTATGGGCATGATGGTTACGAACATACCGTTAATTCACACATTAATCGTTTACGTAAAAAAATAGAAAAGGATCCTGCAAATGCCGATTACATTCTGACGGTGTGGGGTGTTGGTTATAAATTTGTCGAATCACATTCTTCACAGGTGGCATAGTCATGTTTCGTACACTTTATGCAAAATTATCACTTGCCTTATTCGTGTTGTTTCTTTTAGTTGGCGTCGCATTTTTCATGTCATCCATGTATTCAGCCTATATGTACCAACAGGAAGTAGCGCAAAGACTTAATAAAGATCTTGCCATGTATATTGTTGATGAACATGTGCATATCGATAATGGAAAAGTGAATGATGATAGTCTGAAAGCATTGTTTCATACAGTGATGGTTATTAACCCAAGTCTGGAATTGTATCTATTAAACAATGATGGAGCGGTGATGTCTTATTCGGCTAATCTGGAAAAGATTAAACGAAAGAAAGTTTCATTGTTACCAATTCAGGCGATGATGGATGGTGAACAGAATATGCCTATTTTGGGAGATGATCCCAAAAACCTTGATGCCGGAAAAGCATTTTCAGTATCACCCATTATTTCACAGGGAAAACAATACGGTTATATATATGCAGTGTTAGGCAGTGAACAAGTTGACTATATAAGCCAGTTGTTTCAAAAAAGTTATATCTTGCGTGTTGGTGTTGGTGCCATTGTATTGGCTTTAGTCTTTGCGTTTATTGGTGGTCTGATTATTTTCTTTTTGTTAACGCGGCGATTGAGAGTGTTAAGTCAGGTAATGGAAGCTTGTAGAGAAAAAGGTTTTGAGCAGGCAAATGAATATATTGTAGAAAGAAATAACGCGGGAGATGAAATCGATAGCATGTCTGCAACCTTTAAAGAAATGGCGCAACAGATATATTCGCAGATGTTGCAGCTGAAAGAAACGGATGCGTTAAGGCGTGAATTAGTGGCGAATGTTTCGCATGATTTAAGAACACCATTAGCTTCGTTGAAAGGGTATTTAGAAACTTTGTTAGTAAAAAATGAAACGCTTTCTAACGATGAGCGAAAAAAGTATTTAAAAATAGCAAATAATAATTCTGAGCGTTTAAATAAATTAGTGACGGAATTGTTTGAGTTGGCTAAGTTAGATGCGGGTGATCTTAAGTTACATAAAGAAACTTTTTCATTGGCGGAGCTATCGCATGATGTTATGCAGAAATTTTCTTTGCGTGCCGAAAAGCAAGCTATAACACTTGGTGTTGATATTGATGAAGACGTTCCTTACGTTGAAGCTGATATCGGTTTAATCGAACGCGTACTAGATAATTTAATTGATAATGCTTTAAAAAACACGCCAGAAAATGGTCGTATAACCTTGGGTTTAAATTTAGATAAATTATGTGTAAAAGTAAATGTTTCTGATACGGGAAGAGGTATTTCTGAAGAAGAATTGCCTCATATTTTTCAGAGATTCTATAAAAAACCGGAAAATGAGCAGTCACAATCGGGTGCGGGTTTAGGTCTGGCGATCGCGCAGCGTATTGTGGAGCTTCATGGCAGCCAGTTGTCGGTGAGAAGTGTTTTACATCAGGGGACGGAATTTGATTTCGCTTTACCCTTGCCAAATTAATTTTGCCTATTAACTCGCCTAATTAACTTGCTTAATTAATCTGCCAAACTGATTTCAAACAGGTTGTTATACATTCGTGACAATTTGGTGATTTTCCTGTGACATGCGGCGTTCATAGTACTGCTACTGGTTTTTTAAGAGAGCTCTTAGAAAGTCAGCTTAATTTAACGCAATACGGAGAATAAGAATGTCAAAATTAATCAGTAAAGTGGCTGCTTCTGTGGTTTGTGGTGGTTTACTTTTTTCATCAGCAGTACAAGCCAGTGGCAGTAGAACCTATGAGGTTACAATTACTAATCTAACGCGTGCGCAAGCGTTTACGCCCATTCTGGTTGCTAGTCACCGTAGGGGTGTGCATCTTTTTGAGCTTGGCTCGGAAGCAAGCGCAGAATTGTCTACACTAGCAGAAGGTGGTGATGTTGGGCCATTAACAACAGCACTGGAAGCCAATTATAGAGTTATTGATGTAGAAAATTCAGGCGGTTTACTTATGCCAGGAGCATCAGTAACAGTAACTGTTTCAGCTAAACATGGCGCAAGACGAATCAGTCTTGCTTCAATGTTAATTCCAACCAATGACAGTTTTATTGCGCTGGATAGCGTTAAGGTTCCAAAGAATAGAAGGTCAGTAACGTATTTTTCACCTGGTTATGATGCAGGTAGTGAGTTGAATGATGAATTATGCGCAAATATCCCTGGTCCTGTTTGTGCTGGCGAAGGTGGTTCTCCAGGTGCGGGTGGTGAAGGCTATGTGCATATCAGTGGCGGTATTGCAGGTATAGCTGATCTTGCTGCGGAGACTTATGACTGGCGTAATCCAACGGCTAAAATTGTGATTAAGCGTGTGCGAAATCGCTAATGTGTGGTTTTAGTATGTGATTTTTTTAAGTGGTCGGTTTGTGAATCACCTAAATAAATTAACGATAAAAAAGCCCCTCTACTTTTCAGTAGAGGGGCTTTTTTGGGTGAGATTGAGATTTAAAAAAATAAAAAGAATTTTTATTTCATTGCATTTTGTGCAGCCGAAAGTGCAACGCCCGTATTAATGTCCGCACCCATATCACTCATAACAGCTTCCAATGCTGAGATACATAAGAAGATATTTTCTGCACGTGAGCTGTGTCCCATTAAACCGATACGCCAAACTTTACCAGCGAGTGCGCCAAGGCCCGCACCAATTTCTAAATTGAAATCATTCAACAGGCGTGAACGAACGACAGCTTCATCAATACCTTCAGGAATAGTGACGGCATTAAGTTGTGATAAACGATGTTCTTCGTCAACGATGAAAGATAAACCCATTGCTTCAAGGCCCGCGCGTAAGACCAGGTGGTTTTTCTTATGGCGAGCCCATGAATTTTCGATGCCTTCATCCTGTAACATCACCAAAGATTCGTGCAATGCATATAGCGCATTGACGGGGGCAGTGTGATGGTAAGCGCGTTTGGCGTTTGCGCCCCAGTAACCCATGACAAGATTGGTGTCCAGAAACCAGCTCTGTACTCTTGATTTTCGGCTAGTAATCACTTCGATAGCACGTTCGCTGAAACTAACGGGTGAAATACCTGGCGTACAGGATAAGCATTTTTGTGTGCCGGAATAGATAGCGTCGATTCCCCAGTCATCAACACGCAGTTCACTGCCGCCGATTGAAGTAACAGCATCAACTAGCGTTAGCATGTTGTGCTCGTGCGCAATCTTACAAATTGTTTCGGCATCAGAACGCGCACCTGTTGATGTTTCGGCATGAACGAATGCAACTAATTTTGCATCAGGGTTAGCTTTGCATGCATCTTCAATTTTTTGTGGGTCAACGGTTTTTCCCCAGTCATCTTCAACCATGATCGCGGTAGCGCCACAACGTTCAGCAACTTCTTTCATGCGACCGCCAAACACGCCGTTTTGCGCAATAATCGCTTTGTCGCCACGCTCTAACAAATTTTGAAAAGTGGTCTCCATGCCTGCGGAACCGGGAGCGGATACAGGGATGGTTAATTCGTTTTTAGTCTGGTAGGCGTATTGTAATAACGTTTTTACTTCATCCATCATGCCAACAAACGCAGGATCAAGATGGCCGATGCAAGGGCGAGCCATCGCGCTTGTAACGCGTGGGTGCACGTCAGAAGGGCCAGGGCCCATTAATGTACGAACAGGTGGGTTGAATGAAGTAATGCTCATGGTTGTTGACCTTTGTGGAAATTATTTAAAATGAATAATGATTGATATGGGGCGCTATTGTGCCAGAAATCTCCTTTTTCAACTACTTGTTAGAATTATGGGTATTAGGGCGATCTCTCCATAAGAGGTGAGACTACAGGAAGAGCTCTAACCAGTGTTTAACGGGTGTCGATGTCCCGCTTTGCAAATGCAGCTGGCAACCAATATTCGCCGTAACAATCATTTCTGCGCTAACGTTATCTATATGACCGAGTTTATTTGCTAACAATTGCTGTGATAAAGATTTCTGGGTAATTGAATATGTGCCAGCAGAGCCGCAGCATAAGTGCTTGTCTTTAAATGAGTGTACGGTGTAACCGCACTGACTGAGTATGGGCTCGATAAGATTGTTTAACTTCATGCCGTGTTGCAATGTACATGGTGGATGAAAGGCGATGTTTTTATTCTGTTTGGACGTACTAAGTAACGTATTTTTATTATTGCTAAGTTCTTGTGAAACAATTTCAGCGGGATCTTTATAGAGTGCGCTGATTTTTTTAGCTTTGCTCGCGTAGGCTTTATCATCGGCGAGCAGTTGTTCGTATTCTTTTATCGCTACGCCGCAACCGCTGGCCGTCATGCAAATGGCTTCGATGGATTTATTTTCAACCAATGACCACCAGCTATCGATATTTTTTTTAATTATTTGTATGGCTTCGCTCTCAGCATTTAAGTGATGACTTAATGAGCCACAACAGCCAGCAGCAGGAATTTCAATACATTCAATGTTTAACTTATTAAAGACAATTTTCGCCGCGATATCGATATTGGGTTTTAAACTCGATTGAACGCAACCGGGAACAAGTAAAACTTTACGAACGTGAGCAATGCTTTTGAAATCAACAATCTTTTGTTTTTCGGGGATGGAACGTTTTACTGCGGCGGGCAATAAAGGTCTAAATAATTGCCCTGTTTTTACAAGAGTAGAAAAAACAAAGGTGTTGAGAAATGTTTTACGCAAAATATAATGTAACGATTTTTGGCCGATACTGCGTGATACTTTTTCATTAATTACTTTACGCCCAATATTTAACAGTTGACTGTATTGCACGCCAGAGGGGCAGGTGCTTTCACAATTTCGACAGGTTAAACAACGGTCGAGGTGTAACTGCGTTTTCCGTGTCGGTGTTTTTCCTTCGAGTGTTTGTTTAATTAAATAAATTCGACCACGTGGCCCATCAAGTTCGTCACCAAGTAACTGATAGGTTGGGCAGGTCGCATTACAAAATCCGCAGTGTACGCAGCTGCGTAATATTTTATTGGCTTCGCGGCCTTCATGCGTTTGCAGAAAGTCGTTGATGATGTTGGTTTTCATTGTGTGATCAAAAATCTGTGTATAAGCGGCCAGGGTTTAAAATATTTTCTGGATCAAATGCCTGTTTCATTCGTTGGTGTATTTTCATTAACCCAGGTTGCAGCGGATGAAATAAGTCGGTGGCAAGGTTACTTTTATTGACAGGGTATAGTGTGGCGTGACCGTTATGCATTTCTGCTTCGTTATATAAAGGCTGATCACTTTTAATCCAGCGTAATGCGCCATTCCATTCGGTTAACTGATTTTCTATGTCACCATAAAAATCTGTATTGGCTTGATGTGAACAGCGCCATAGATTTTCGTTGTCGCTTATATTTTCTTTGGAGAAAAAAGAGTGGCTCTGATTTTTTATGCTTAACCAAAAATCGTTATTGATCTCTTCAGTATTAAATGAGGTATTAATTAAGCTGACCGATTTTTTTACGGCAGAGTGTGTACTGCTTAAACGTAAAGTTAAAGTATTGTTGAGATGGCAGCTTGCAGAAATGGGTAGGCCTTGTTTTAGCCATTTCTGAATGTGTTTGATCGATGTGTTTAGATCGGTGCTTAACTTCAAAGTAATTTCTGTTTCACTAATAGGTAAAATTTTCAGTGAAATATCTAGCAGGATTCCTAGTGTGCCTTGCGCACCAACCATTAAGCGCGAAGCATCATAACCCGCAACGTTTTTCATTACCTGTCCGCCAAAGCGAAGCTGTTCCGCTTTGCCGTTAATGATCGTTGTGCCGAGAACGAAATCACGCGCGGATCCGCAAGCAACGCGACGTGGACCGGAAAGTCCGCAGGCAATAGCGCCGCCGATAGTGGTGTTGTCAGAATGTTGTGGTGGTTCAAAAGCCAGCATTTGTTTATTGGCTTTTAAGTCGACTTCTAACTCACTTAACAATGTTCCGCCGCGAACAGTTACGACTAGCTCGCTAGGCTGGTATTCGGTAATGCCTTTGTGATCTGTGACGTTAATTTCTTGAGCGTTGACTTTATTGCCATAAAAAGATTTAGATTTTCCTGCCGTTATACATATTGGTGTTTTTGTTTTAAAGGCCTGAGAAACTTGTTCGCGCAGATTGTCGCTTAAATCATTTTTCATTTTTAACTATTCATTTTTCATTAGCTAGAACGTTAAAAGCGTTCTAGCTCTGGATGAGGCAATTCACCATTATGCACATGCATCGCACCAAACTCCGCGCAACGTTGCAACGTGGGTATATTTTTACCAGGATTTAATAACTGTTTTTCATCAAAGGCAGTTTTTATAGCGTGAAACTGGGTTATTTCATTGCTATTAAATTGTCCGCACATCTGATTTATTTTTTCAATGCCGACACCGTGCTCACCAGTGATTGTGCCGCCAACTTCGACACAGTAATCTAAAATTTTTCCGCCCAGTTCTTCGGTGCGTTCTAATTCGCCTTCGTTATTCGCATCAAATAATATCAAAGGATGTAAGTTACCGTCGCCGGCGTGAAACACATTGACCACGGTTTGGTTATATTCATTTGATAAGTCAGTAATG
This sequence comes from uncultured Thiotrichaceae bacterium, assembly GCA_964500555.1. Taxonomy (GTDB): domain Bacteria; phylum Pseudomonadota; class Gammaproteobacteria; order SZUA-229; family SZUA-229. Next base: position 18,782 of record CAZCOZ010000023.1, read on the forward strand.
CGTTTAAGTACATTGGCGATTTGATGGCGTGGAATGGTGCCGTCCATGCAATAGTAGTCTGGCGATAATCGCCCAACGGCAGGGAAGGCGGCTTTTCTTCCTGCCCAAAATTTCACACGTTGCTGTTCGTCTTTTGCGGTTTGTATTTTTGTTGCGCCGGACTTTTTAAAAATTTGTTCGGTCTGTTTTAACTGGTCTTCAACTTCTTCTATTGAACCGTCAATTTCACATAACAAAATTGCTGCAGCATCATGCGGGTAGCCAGCATGTACAAAATCATCGGCGGCTTTTATTGCTGCATTGTCCATTAATTCTAAACCGGCAGGAATAATGCCTGCGCCAATAACATCGCTGACAGCCTGACCCGCTACAGCGATGTCATCAAAAGAGATCATCATGACTTTGGCGACTGCGGGTAATGGTAATAATTTTACGGTAATTTCCGTGATAATGGCCAACATGCCTTCCGAACCGGTCATTAAAGCCAGTAAATCATAACCGGGTGAATCAAAGGCATCGCAGCCAATAGTGAGTTCATCACCATCGATGGTTAATACTTTGAGTTTAATAATGTTATGAACAGTGAGTCCGTATTTAAGGCAGTGTACGCCCCCCGCATTTTCTGCCACATTGCCACCAATCGAACAGGCGATTTGTGATGATGGGTCGGGAGCGTAGTACAGACCGTATTCTTTTGCCGCTTCGGAGATGGCGAGGTTTCTGACGCCGGGTTGCACTATAGCGGTGAAATTATTTTCATCTATAGAAATAATGTTTTTGAATTTTGCCAGACTGAGTAATAGGCCGTTCTCGTGCGGTAAAGCGCCACCAGATAATCCTGTGCCAGCTCCGCGCGCCACGACGGGAATATTATTTTTGTAGCAAACGGATAGAATGACTTTTAGTTGAGTAATGTCGTCGGGCAGTGCGACTGCGAGTGGAACTGTTTGATAAGCCGATAAAGCATCGCACTCGTAAGGTTTTAAATCTTCAAGTTCATGTAGCAACTGGCCTTTGGAAAGAACCTCAGAGAGCTGTTTAATTAAAAGTTGTTTCTCGTTCATCTCTGGTATTTTAGCTAGGCCAACTCTGGTTAACTAGTGTGATTAAAAATGGAACTGATAGCATTTATTGTCGTCTACTTTATCACGTGACAACATTGTGCCCAACACATCTTTCCAGCATGATTCTTTCCAAAGTAGCATGTTAGAATGCGTTTTTTATATTGATAAGCAAAGAGGAATAACGAAGCATGCTACGCAAAGCCATTTTAGTAATAGTATTATTTTTTCCAGCGACAAATATTTTAGCAGGTGCAATTGATTTCCGAGTTGGAAAGGATATGGCAGAAATCTCCTTTTTGACCCAAACCTCTTCATTCGGATATGGTGGTGCGGATATTGGTTTCAGTGCAGTGATTAATGAGTTTGATGACGTAATTGGCACGGCTTCAATTTTGGTGAGCGGCAGCAGTGCAGGTGATCTAAAGGCTCTGCATTTTGGTGTTGGCGCGAAAGCATATTTGGGTGTGCTTGATGGGCCAGATGCGGCAAAAATAGATGTAAACGGCGGTGCAATTGCGATTGGAGGGAAGATTCGATATGTTTTTCCAAGTGCAGCGCCAGTGGCAATATTGGGAGAGCTTTTTTACGCGCCGGAGGTAACCAGTATTTCAGATTTTGATGAATTAGTAGAGTTTCGCCTCGCTGTAGAACTCGAAATCACGCCAAGCGCACGAGCTTATATTGGCTACCGAAAACTAGAAGTTACATTTAATGATAATAGTGATTATGAATTTGACGATGAAGCGCATGTTGGTGTGCGGTTTGAGTTCTAATTTTTTCTCCTTCTCCTCCCTCTAGGAGAAGGAGCCGCCAATTTCTGGCTATTCCACTATGCAGGAACTTGAAAAATTATTGCAGATCATGGCGGACTTGCGTAATCCAAAGGGCGGCTGCCCATGGGATGTGGAGCAGACATTTGAGTCTATCGCCGCATACACGGTTGAAGAAGCTTATGAAGTAGCCGATGCGATTGAGCGTAAGGATATGGATGACCTGAAAAATGAACTGGGTGATCTTCTGTTTCAAGTTGTGTTTCATGCACAGATGGCAGCTGAAAAAAATCTGTTTGATTTTTCTGATGTGGTTAATGAGATCAATAACAAACTAGTGCGTCGACATCCGCATGTATTTGGTGATGCGATGGAGAGGGCGAGCACCATAAATGAAGCACAGTTAGATCATGACTGGGAGCGGCACAAGCAAAAAGAACGTGCCCAAAAATATCAATCCGGCCGGAACCAGCCAATCAGTTATCTTGATGGTGTTGCCAGCGCGATGCCTGCCTTGCGTTGGTCAGAAAAATTACAGAAGCGAGCAGCGCACCATGGTTTTTACTGGCGTGATATTGAGCCTGTATTTGACAAAATCAACGAAGAAATTGCGGAGCTTAAAGTTGAAATTGTCATCGAAGATAATATAGAGCGTATAACGGATGAGATGGGCGACATCCTGTTTGCCAGCGTAAATCTTGCGCGATATGTAGGGGTGAATCCTGAGCAGGCATTGCGTGATTCCAATCGGAAATTTATTTCACGTTTTGAGATGGTTGAGCAGTTGTTGCGTGAAGATGGTAAGCAAATGGAAGATTGTAGTGTTGCTGTGCTTGAAGAGTATTGGCGAAAAGCTAAAAAACTTTAGCCGCAAAACACGCAAAGAACGCTAAAGTTTAAAAACAATAAGCGTTTTTTTTCGCGCACTTTGCGTGTTTCGCGGCTAATAATTTTTAAAGGTAAATAAAAAACCGCGCCAAGATAACTTGAGCGCGGCCTTTATGTGCTACTTAGTTCTTACTAAATAAACAGCGATTGCGTAGCGTCAGCTGATTCTTCGAAGTATGTTGCTGCACCAACAAATTCAATGTCGTCAATGAAGTTCTTAGGATCATGGCCAAATAATTCAACAGTCATCTGGCAAGCAAGGAATTTACATTCAGCTTCCTGGCAAAGGTCGCGCAGCTCAGCAATCGTTGCTACGCCACAGTTGCTAATGGTTTTCTTCATTAAGCCTGTGCAAATTGGATCCATGAAAGGAATGTTCCACAATACGTTTGGTACTTTAGGGCCGAAGTCGATGCCTCTTAACCATTTAGGGCCAAATGGCATTTTCATTGGCATGTCAGGAGCAGCAGTTGGTGTGATTTTCAGACTGCTGGTATCTTTCAGTAAAAGGTTCAAGCCATAAAAAGTAAAGAACATTGTTACTTCCATACCTAGTGCAGCTGCTGTGCTTGCAAGAATGAACGGAGGATAAGCCCAATCCAGGGTTCCTTTAGTTGCAATGATGGTTAGTTTGCGTTGGTCGGCCATGTTGATATCCTCGTTTTGATGTGTTTGTTTAGTTTCATGTGTTAAATCTTATAATCAGACATCTTTCTGACTATTGTCGATTAAGAGATATAACTATAGTCCTAAAGTATTATCTATTGCAAGTCGCAATAGTAAAGTTTGTTAACATAAATGTGGGATTACATTTTCTCAAAGCCTAATAGAACAGGTGTTTCAAGGAGTTAGAGTTCCATCTATTCCAAAACGCGATAACTGTTATTCCGTAGATATTGTTCTAAATCAGCGGTATTTTCGATTGGATTTTGGCATTGCATGCCGGTGCAGGGGTATGCGCGATTCATGTTGCCAGCGGTTTTTTCTGCCAATGTTGGGTGTGGCTTCTGGTCGGCGGGGATGTCATATATCAGTGTGGTTGGCAAATGGTATCGTCCGATTAGTGTGCTCCAGCTGATTTCGTCTTCTTTGTTTTTTTCAGTAGAATCGATGGCATTGTGGCTTCTTACAATAAGTATATTAGGCGGTGTCAGGTATTCGTTAAGTGCGCTCAATAAAGCACAGTGTGAAATGGGTGCGTTATTGATGCTGCGCCATGCGGATTGTAAGCAGCGTTCGGCGGCATCTATATAGTGTTGTTTGCCTGCGAGATAGCCCAGACGGTTTAATGCCAGTGTTGCAATCGCATTGCCTGCGGGAATTGCATCGTCACTAAAGGTTTTTAATCGCTGTATTAAGTCCTCGTGATTATGGCTGGTGAAATAAAAGCCGCCGTATTTAGTGTCTTCAAACTTGACGAGCAGTGTGTCGGCCAGTTCGAGTGTCCATTGATACAGAGTGTTGTCCCAACGGCTTTGCAGTAATTCGAGTAAGCCATGAATAAGAAAAGCGTAATCATCAAGATAAGCATTGAGGGAAACTTTGTCATCTTTTATGCTGGCAAAGAGTTGCCCGTTTTTCCAGCATTGATTTTTCAGAAAATAAGCGGCTTTGCTGGCGGATTCAATATAGTCAGGCTCATTGAGTAAGCGACCAGTCATTGCCATGCCATGAATCATTAGGCCATTCCACGAACATAAAACTTTCGTGTCAGTTTCGGGGTGTATGCGTTTTTCACGTTGCCGAAATAAGTGCTGGCGAATTAAATGCAGTTGTTGGTGGAGTTGTTTCTCATCAAGATTGTTCTGTTTGGCGATAGCTGCTTCTGAAACATAGCCATGTAAATGCCACTGATCTTCAAAGTTTTCAGCGAGATTTAGACCAAAGCGAGTTTTAAAGTGTTCGATCGATTGTTGATCAATATTATCTTGTTCGGTCGCTTCATTTAGTAAAGCATTAATTTCTTCTTTCGACCAGACAAAAAATTTGCCTTCAATACCTTCGGAGTCGGCGTCCTGTGCTGAATAATATCCGCCATCAGCGGATTGCATTTCACGCATAACCCAATTGGCGGTTTCGCAGCAAGCATCGTGAAATAGTGGGCTGGCATTTATTTTCCAGGCCTGACTATATAAAGACAATAACGGGCCGTTGTCATACAGCATTTTTTCGAAATGTGGAATCATCCATAATTCATCCGTCGAGTAGCGGCAAAAACCACCTGCCAGATGATCAAAAATACCGCCTTCTGCCATTCTCTCTAAAGTAAAAATAGCGCTGTGCAAAATTCGAGGGTCGGGCCGATTTTGTTTTTTAGCGTGGTGCCAATGTTTCAATGCAAAATCGATAATCGCCGGGTGTGGAAATTTAGGGGCAGGGCTAAAACCGCCGTGTTGACTATCAAACTGTTGCTCGATCTGATTGCGAGCGATATCAATCACGGCATGATTAAACGTGGCGTCTTCTGGCTTAGTGGATTCGTAGATACGCTGGTAAGTGTTTTGTAGCGAGCTTGATTGTTGTTGTATGTCTGCTTCACGCGTTTGCCATATATCACTAATTTGTTTGAGTAATTCGGTGAATGCGGGTAAACCGTGCTTGCTTGTTTTAGGGAAATACGTACCAGCAAAAATGGGCATATGGTCGTTGGGCGTTAAAAATATAGTTAGTGGCCAGCCGCCAGCGCGCTCAGTGAGAAGTGAGTGCGCATTTTGGTAAATCTTATCAAGGTCGGGGCGCTCCTCTTTATCTACCTTAATATTGATAAAAAGTTCATTCATTACATCTGCCGTTGCCACATCCTCGAAAGATTCATGCGCCATTACGTGGCACCAGTGGCAGGCGGAGTAACCTATCGATAATAGAATCGGTTTATTGCTGGTTTTTGCCAGCGCTAACGATTCGGCATTCCATGCAAGCCAGTGAACAGGGTTATCGGCGTGTTGCAATAAATAGGGGCTGCTTTCATTGTTAAGCAAGTTTTGTTCAAGCTTGTTGTCGGGTGGCATTGGTTACTCGATTAAAGGCAGGTGTCACATAGTTAATCATATATAGTGGTGAAAGGTAGTTTAAGCATTAGCTAAAGAGCCAGTAATTTAAGATTGTATAAACTATTTTGAAATTTAAGTAATTAATTATATACAGCGTAAATGTTTTTATGTATGATGCCGCTCCCGGCGTGGGAAAGCCTGTTTTCATAACGAAAGAAATGGAAATGTGCTTCAAGCTTTATTATGATTTTTGCAGTATTTATTTTTAGTAAATAATTAATAAAGTGATGTACACAATTAACGGTAATGTGTATTATGCCGGCCCGGCGTAGGGGCAGCATTTATTGGTTTCTGGTCTGACTTTGATTAAAGGCAGAAAAGAAATTAAATTAAATTTTGAAAAATGCTTGCTAGGTGGTTTAAAAAACTGCTAAACTTCCGCTTCTTTGTCGAGCAGAAATATTCTGCGAAAACAAATGCTCTTTTACAATTTGGATCAGATAGTTTGTGTGGGTGCTTGCGTTGGCGAGGTCAAGAAACAAGCTGGGAGTCGTTAGAGGAATCTACATTATTAATGTAGTGAATTCTAAATTCAAACCAGCAATAGCGTTTCTTGTTTCTCAAAGAACAAGTTACCTAAAAGAAATAAAATTT
>CAZCOZ010000024.1:0-21413 GCA_964500555.1 uncultured Thiotrichaceae bacterium
TCCCATGAATGTTCTTTACCGGTGTAGTGGTTGTCAGCATCACCGTTATAAGGTTTATCATTGTCCTGGGTGCCTGCGTCAGCCATGAACTCATCCAGGTATTTGTCGATAGACTGGTTGTAGAACACCGCGCCCATGAGGAATTTCGGGAACAACTGGTTGTAGTCGTAACCATTGGTGAAATCCACATAACCGTCGGTACCGCCATTGGCAGCATTGGTTTTGGCAAAATTAGCTACCCAAAGATCCAGTGTTTCGCGTGCGCTTTTATTGCCCGGTACACCCAGGGTGATGTTTGCATCAACTAAAGCAATACCGGGAATGGCGTCAGCCTGGCCTGATGAGGTATCAAACGTTTTGCCATAAAGGTTGCCACTACCTACTTCACTGTACATCACTTCTTTAATGTCAAAGCCGGTTTTATCTGCAGGGGCAATAATGTTGTCATCATTGGCAATGCCGTTTTCATTCTTCAGGTATCGATTGACGAGTTCGGCAGAGGCCGTTTCGTCAGTTGTGCCCGGTGCTTTTACCACGGCTTTAACCGTTTCACGGTATACCTGGCGTACCATTTGACCGGTGTATTTTACGGAAGTGGTGTTGTTACCCGGTGCATCTTTTAAAGTAACAGGAAAGCCAGTAAAAATGGCTGGTTTAGTAAAGCTAGTGTCTAATGCATCGTCATTGTCATCACTGCTACAGCCGGTAATGAGTAAAGCCAAAGAAATAGCGGTGAATAAAGTTGTTTTGTTGCGATGAAAAACCATCGTTTTCTCCTCAATTTAATTTAGGTCTAAAGATTATTGCGATGGCTGGCTTTCATTATGGAGATGGCTGGCTTCACTAATGGTGTTAATATAAACACGAATCATTGCTATTTACAAGTATAATAAAATTAATGTATACTGTTTTGATAATATAGTATCGAATCAGAAAAGGTGTATACAAAAATTGATCTGGCTACTCGATAACGATTTAACTATTCTGGAACTTTAGTCCAGAACGCTAGCTTTAAATAACTATATAAAACAAACGCTTATCTGCTTACTTTATTTGTGCGGCGTAAACCATTTATGAGTATATAAATAATGAATCAACCGATTATTGAACATATAAACACCATGAAAAACTTTGCCGAATCACAGCTTGAGCAAAGTCGAACAGTACCACTGCGAGCCGGACTACGCCCGGGCATAATGGCTCTGTTAATTATCGGTAGTGTATCCTGCGGTGGCGATGACTCTTCCTCAGATAATGGTGGGGGCTCCAATTTCACCGAACACGCAGCGCTGATTACTAACGTAGCCAATATTATGGATGCTGGTTTTACCCAAACAGCCACAAGCACGGCATTGCTGCAAACCAGTATTAATGCCTACTGCGACACGGTGACAGCTAGTGGCGAAGGTGATCCAACTGCGCGCACAAATGCACAAAATACCTTCACAGCTGCAATGAATGATTTGCAGCACTCCTTAGAGCATGTTGTGGGACCGGCGCTAGATACGACCAGGGGCACCAAAGTGCTTTATTCCTGGCCATTAACCAGCACCTGCCGGATTGACGAAAAACAGGCTGCCAATGATGTCAATGTGGGTGGGGATGTGACAATACGCGGTATCGATGCGATTGAATATTTGTTATATGTCGATACGACTACAAAAACACCAAACAGTTGCGCTACACAGACTACAGAACTTACGGCTTTTGATGCACTGTCTCTTGCTGAAAAACAGCTGCGTCGTTGCGACTATATGGTAAATGTTATCGCTGATGCAGTATCCACTGCCGATACTCTTAAAGAAGCATGGAACGCCAGTGCGCCGGATAATTACGTGTTAACCATGACCAGCACCACGAATGCTACGGCAACATTAAATGATGTGACCGATGCCATGTACTACCTTGCTAGTGTGGTCAAAGACAATAAGCTGGATCAACCTATGGGCGGCGACAGAACACTAACGCCACCGAGCTGTGGACAGGGCAGCCCTTGTGCAGTCGATGTTGAATCACCAAACGCTAAAATATCACTGAGTAATTTGCGAAATAATACGTTGGCATTTCAAAAGCTATTTTTTGGTGGCGACCCTGCCGATAAAGCCAGCAATGTCGGATTTGATGACTGGTTGGAAGCAGAAGATGGTAATCGTATCGTTGCGGATAAAATGGATGCCGATCTAGTGGAGCTACTTACCAGCATTGATGCGTTAGAAGTGAGCGATGGAACATTGTTTGATGCAATCAATAATAATATAACAGCGGTTAATACTCTGTTTGATGGCCCGTTTCAGAGTGTGTCGCGGGCATTTCGTGACACAGTTCTACCAACGCTGGGTTTGAATTTACCTCAGGGTTCGCAAGCAGATATGGACTGAAGCGCTAGTTGTATTACTAGTTCTATTAAACAAGTGACCTTAAACTAACGCTTTTAAAACTAACAGTATTAACAGGTATTAGCATGAGCCAAAAAATGTTATCGCGCCGCCATTTCCTCGGCAGCATGGCGGTATTTCCCTGGCTGTCATCGTCGATGGCAGATGCGGCAATCAGCGCCTCAGTTTCAACTGTGGTTATGCCTGACCACTTTATCAATGGTCATCATGATGAAGCGGGTAAATTTTATATCAGTGGTTTTGATCTAAGCGGCGGTGAAAAATTTCGCCTTGCCTTACCAGAAATGCCTCACAGTTTTGCGGTTGACCCTGCAAATAGCCGTCGTGTTGTTGCCTTACCCGGTTTGCCCGGCACTCGCGCGGTGGTGGTGGATATCTCCCGTGGTAAACAACTGGCGATAGTAGAGAGTCGCGCCGGTCGCCATTTTAATGGTCATGGTGTGTTTAGCCCAGATGGTCGTCTGCTGTTTACCAGTGAAAATATTATCAAAAATTCCGAAGGCGTGATTACCGTACGCGAAACTGAGAATTTTCGTATTGTGCGTGAGCTTTCCGGTTACGGTATTGGGCCGCATGAAATTCGATTATTGCCTGATGGTAAGACCATTGTGGTTGCCAGTGGTGGCATTGCTACTCATCCCGACACCGGTAAGCACGAACTGAATATCAACCGGATGTCCACGGCGTTGTTGTTTATCGACAGCGAAACGGGTGAATTACTGGCGCGGCGCGAAACCCCGACCGACAAATTGTCTATCCGCCATATTGATGTTGGCGCGGATGGCGCGGTACTGGTGGCCTGTCAGTATAAAGGTAGAACCGAGATGCCGAAGCTGGTTGGACTACAGCGCGGTGAAGGTGAGATAGAAATGCTGGACATTGATGGTGACTCGCTGTGGTCGATGAACAACTACACCGCCAGTGCACTGATCGCAAACAACAATGTTGCCGCCGTTACCTGTCCGCGAGGTAACCGAATGACCTTCTGGGATCTACAACAGAAAAAATTCATTAAAAGTATTGAAATCGACGATGTTGGTGCGGTTGAGATTTCCGCCGATGGTAGCCATTTTATTGTCAGCGCTAATAGAGGTGAGCTTTACCGCATTGATGCAAAAACACTGCAAGTTGCCAAACTTAGCAATGTCTGGAAAAACGTAAAATGGACCAACCACATGGTGAATGCATTTTCTTAAGCCATAAGTTATGGCTTTGTCTGCCACACAAGGCGTAGAAGATAAATAACAATAGAACCCTAGAACCCTAAGTCGTATTAAAATTTCCGCTGGTCGAGACGACAGTGTTATTGAGATAGCCCATTAACTGTTGAATTCACATTCAAAACATAATTTACTAAATAACCATGCCTACTTATTTGAATACCCCAAAACAAATTTTATTATTCACCTGTTTATTACTACTGCTTCCTACGATGTCAGTGATAGCGGAACAAGCTGCGGAAGAAAAAAATCAGGTTAAGCACGACGAATCCGTGCAACTGCATGCCGTTACCATTACCGGTGATGTTGAGGAGCGGGCGAGATCGCCTGGCTCAGTACATAAAGTAGATGAAGCGACGTTAAAGCAATGGCATTACAGCGATGTTAATCGTGTGCTTGAGGATGTTCCGGGTGTGTACCTGCGTAGAGAAGATGGTTATGGTTTGCGTCCCAATATTGGTATGCGTGGCTCAGACTCTAATCGCAGTAGTAAAATTACTTTGATGGAAGACGGCATTTTGTTTGCGCCGGCACCTTATGCAGCACCTGCTGCGTATTTCTTCCCAATGCTGCCTCGCATTCAAGCGGTAGAAGTGTTTAAAGGGCCGTCGTCAATAAAGTACGGTCCGTACACGGTCGGCGGTGCGATTAACTTTGTTAGTCGTGATATTCCCAGTAGTACTAGCGAATACGATAATGGCTTGCTTGACCTCAGCCTTGGCAGTTACGGTTTTGGTCAGCTGCATGGTTTTTATGGTGACAGCGGCGAAAATTTTGGCTGGTTAGTTGAAGGTGTACATGTGCAGACCGATGGTTTTAAAGATCTTGATGGTGGTGGTAAAACCGGTTTTGATAAAAACGATGTGCTAGTAAAATTGCGTTTTAATAGTGATCCACATGCCGCGATTTATCATCAGTTTGATATCAAAGCAGGCTATGCCGACGAAACATCAAATGAGACATACCTTGGATTGACCGACGATGATTTTGACGCAAATCCGTTGCGCCGATATGTTTCCAGTGAACGTGACCTCATGGATTGGGACAGGCAGCAAATTAGCGTCAACCACTTTATGGATTATGATGGCGAGTTCACCGTTAATACCACACTATACTGGAATCAGTTTGCCCGCGTCTGGGACAAAATAAATGGATTTAGTGGTAACTCACCCAGCTTGAGCGACGTTCTTGCCGATCCTGATTCACCGGCTAACAATATTTATTATCAGCTATTAACCGGTCAGGCGAACTCAACGAATTCTCAGGAAAATATTTTGTTGCAGGCGAATGACCGAATCTATACGGCGATGGGGATACAAAGCCAGCTGGATTGGGCGGTGGATATTGGCGGACAGTTGCATGAATTTAACTTTGGTATTCGCTTACATCAGGACGAAGTAACAAGAGATCACACATCACGTGAATTTCTAATGTTAGATGGAAGTCTGGTAGACAGCGGCAACGCAAGAGTTAGCGTTACCAACAACAATGTGACGGCACAAGCAATAGCCGTCTACCTGTACGATGAAGTAACACTGGGTGATCTTACCTTGAGTGGTGGCTTTCGCAGTGAATTTATCAGTACAGAATTTATTGATCTGAAAACAAATAGTAAGGTCGTGCTGGATGACAGTGTAATTCTACCTGGTTTTGGTTTAAGTTATAAATTTGCACCGTACACGCGATTCTTAGCAGGTGTTCATGCGGGATTTGTGCCAGTGGTTCCGGGCAGTGATGTTAATGTGAAACCGGAAGAAAGCGTTAACTATGAATTTGGTGTGCGTTTCGCCAGCCCAACCATACAGGCGGCAGTCATTGGTTTTTTCAGTGACTATAGCAACTTAAGTGGCACCTGTACTTTTTCTTCTGGTTGCGGCAATGCAAATCTTGACCTTGGCTTTAACGCTGGTGAGGTTGATATTTATGGTTTGGAAGCTGACATGAATAAAAATCTTCCGTCAGTATTTAATAGCCGTTTTAGTATGCCGCTGAGACTGGTATACACCTATACCCGCAGCGAATTTAAAAGTGACTTTACATCGCCTCGGCCTGATCTGGCGAATGTTAAAGCAGGCGATGAGCTACCTAATCTGCCTGAACACATGTTGACTGCAAGAATTGGTTTATCGGACGATCGCTGGCAAACAGCACTGTCTTTTAATTATGTTGCAGCAATGCGCACGGTTGCTGGTCGTGGCGAACCAGACAAAAAAGATCGAAGCGATGTACAAACAGTGGTTGATTTTAGTTTGAATTACCTGCTTAGTTCCCGCGGACAAGTCTATTTAACCGTTGATAATGTGTTTGACGACACCGCTATTGTTGCGCGCAGACCTTTCGGAGTCAGGCCAGGAAAACCACGCAGCTTTTTGCTTGGTTATCAGGCAAAGTTTTAATATAGGGTGATTTGTAATCGCTCAAAAATTAATGATAGCGCTGTTCTTCCGAGCGAAGTTTAGGAATTTACAACCATTTTATTATCAAAATGTTATTTAGAGTATAAGGTTTTTCTACCATATTCTAAATAACAAACATAAGCGGTTCTGCAGTGTACAGAACTTTTGTGCAGAGTGTTACACGTGGCCGTCAGGCGAGTAATACCCTAATGCATTGAGATTTGTTACAATTCGCATTCTCATTCTGTCTTTTATTATCAAATTTAGTGCTACTTTATGAAATTAACTTATTTGTTATCGTCGATGGTTTCTTTGGCCATCGTGCTGACGTGGTTCCCCCTATCATCACAGGCCGCTGATGCTCTTGATGCAAGTCGTGCCAAGGTTGCAAAAACCAACCAGCAATTGCAGCAGAAACAGCTAAAAATTGATAATTTACACGAGCAGGCCGGTCAACTCGTCGATCAATACAAAGAAGCGCTAAGAGAATCTGAAAGCTATGAAATTTATAATAAGCAGTTAAAAGAAATTATAGGTTCTCAAGAAAGTGATTTGCTTTCCTCTCAGGCTCAAATCATTGAGATAGAAGCCACTGCTCAGCAGGTTATGCCGATGATGCAGCGCATGATTAATGCACTGCGACAATTTATTGCACAAGATGTTCCTTTTTTACCTGTCGAGCGTGAACAGCGTTTGGCGAAACTCGAAAATACTATGAAACGTGCCGATATTACGGTGGCTGAAAAATATCGCAAAATACTAGAAGCTTACCAAATTGAAATTGAATATGGTAAAACGCTGGAAGCGTATCGCGCCATGCTTGACAATAAAAATGTTAATTTTTTGAAAGTAGGGCGAGTGGCATTTTTTTACCAATCACAGGATGGTAGCGACTATGGTGTATGGCATCAACAACAAAAAAAATGGCATGAAGTTGAAAACCGTGAGGTCAAAAAGTCTATCGTCATGGGGTTAAAAATTGCGCGCAAACAACAATCTCCTGAGCTGCTGACTATTATGGCCAGTACAGCGGAGGCAAAGTAATGAAGGCAGCCGTGAAGTTAGTGTTGCTGTTTTTTTCGTTCAGCTCTGCAAGTGCGAATACGTCATCGTCCTCCTTTGATGAATTGTTGCAAACCGTTAAACAGCAAACACAAAATGAACTGCTTAAGGAAAATGTGCGTATCAAAAAGTTTATTAAGGAAAAACAGCAACAACAGGAATTATTTTCAGCAGCACAAAAACAGTTACAGGTATTGAAAAAACAAAGCAAGCAATTTAGTGAAACAATTGATGCTAATGAAAAAAAGCTGGCTGAATCAGAACAGGTATTGAAGCTTAAATTAGGCGATCTGGGTGAATTGTTTGGCGCAGTCCGTCAGGCTTCCGGTGAGCTAAAAGCAGATTTTTCGCGTTCATTAGTGACCGTTCAATATCCTCAACGCTTGGCATTTCTTGACCAGCTAGCGCAAAGTAAAACGTTGCCTGATGTGAAAACACTGGAGCAACTCTGGTTTTATATGTTGCAGGAGATAGGCGAAACCGGAGAAACCCGCGTATTTAGTAGCGATGTTTTCAACAATGATGGCTTGTTACAATCACAACAGGTTACACGTATAGGCGCATATGCCATGTTAGCAAATGGTCTTTATTTGCAACATGATCACAAAACTAATGCGCTGCATCATTTGCAAAAACAACCGCCCGCACGCTATAGCAGTGCCGCGCAAAATTTTTCAGATAGCGATGACTCTCTTGCAGTTATAACTATTGATCCAACGCACGGCCAATTATTTAATTTGCTGACTTTAAAACCAACATTGATGCAACGCGTTAATCAAGGTGGCGTTGTCGGTTATATTATTCTTGCACTGGGTGCTATTGGTTTGTTAATCGCGTTGTTTCGTTTTTACTGTCTGAATTTGGTGGCATCAAAAATAAACCGGCAAATAAAAAATATTGACCAGCCCTCAGATGAAAATCCGCTGGGTAGAATTGCACTTGTTTACCATAAGTACAAAGATGAGCCGCTAAATGAAAGGGAGATCGCTTTGCAAGAGGCAATGATTAAGGAGGCGCCAGCAATTGAACGCTATAACGGTTTGATTAAATTGTTGGCGGCAGTGTCACCGTTGCTGGGGTTGTTGGGTACTGTTATTGGTATGATTATTACCTTTCAAACCATCACGCTGTTTGGCACCAGTGATCCCAAGCTGATGGCGGGTGGTATTTCTACTGCATTAGTAACTACGGTTTTGGGTCTTAGCGTCGCGATTCCATTGTTATTCGCGCACACTTTTATTGTTGCAAAATCCCGCAGAATTCTTGATGTAATTGAGCACCAAAGTGTGGGTTTGATTGCGCGTGAAAAGTAACTATGACGATTACCGTGAAAAATAAATTGTGAATCCAGTGTCACTTTTTTATACGATAACCGAGTTCCTTGATAGAGGCGGCTTTGTGCTGTACATCATATTTATCATGGCCTTTATGCTTTGGTTTTTAGTGCTTGAGCGCTGGTTATACTTTTTTTTTGTCGCCAGAAAAGAGCAAAAAAAATTAATTCAGATTTGGCATAAGAATTCTCACAATCAAAATGCTCGCCGTATTCGAGAATCCTTGGAGTATTCGTTTCGTCATCAATTATTGTTTACTCTGCCTTTTATTCGCACATTAGTCCGTGTCACGCCATTGATGGGATTGTTTGGTACGGTATACGGCATGGTTGAAATTTTTGATGTTATTGCGGTGCAGGGCACCGGTGATGCTCGCGCCATGGCCGACGGTATTTCACTGGCAACGCTACCAACAATGACGGGCATGGCGGTGGGTATTATTGGTTTATTTCTTTTGCGTAATATCGAAACCATTGCTAAACGTAAAATTAATCGCTTTAACGAAGGACTGGTCGCGCCATGAAACGTTTACCAAAAACTGAAGAAGATAATGAACTGGATTTAACGCCTATGTTGGATGTGGTGTTTATTTTGTTGATCTTTTTTATCGTCACCACTTCGTTTGTTAAAGAGACCGGGATAGATATTAATCGTCCTTCTGCTACCACGGCTGAAAAGAAATCGAAAGGTAACATTCTTATTGGGATAAATGCTAATGGTGAAATCTGGATTGATAATCGTGAAATTGATATCCGCGCAGTACGTGCGAACATTCAACAATTAAAAGCTCGTTACCCGCAAAGTTCAGTCATCATTCAGTCTGACCAGGATGCACGAACGGGAAAATTGGTGAAGGTAATGGATCAGGTTCGCCTTGCTGGTGTGCAAAATATTTCTATTGCGGCTTCAATCGATTCGCAATAATGGCTCGCCTTGTTTCCAGTTTCGCAGCAGCCTGTTTTTTTTCGATATTATTTCTGTTTGCCTTAAAAGGTAGTATTGATGTGTCTGAATACCAGCATGTTGATAGCGACAACTTTAGGGTAATTGATTTTGTTCGTTTGCAGCGAGACGATTTGTTAACAAAAAAAGAACGCATTAAACCTAAAAAGCCAGAACCAAAAAAACAGCCGATAAAACCAAAGGTGAATATACCGAAACCAATGCCTCTTGAGAAGTTGCAGCGAAGCAGGATGCAACGCCTGAATATTAACTTACCGATTGATCTGGCAGCCAGTAGTGCCCTGGGTGATGCGATGGTTGCAGTAGCGGGTGGTGGTGAGGTTAATGCCAACGTAATACCGTTGGCGCGGGTTAATCCAATCTACCCTAAGCGCGCCAAAATGATGAAAAAGCAAGGGTTTGTCTTGCTGGAATTTACCATTACACAGGTGGGTAGTGTTAGGGATATTGAAATAGTTAAATCAGAACCAGCTAATATATTTGATCGTTCAGCATCACGTGCTTTAAGTAAATGGAAATTCAAACCGAAAATTGAAAATAAAGTGGCTGTAGAACAACGAGCATCAGTACAAATTAATTTTAAACTGGATGACAAGAATTGAAATCATTTATTCAAAATTTCATTCTATGTATTGCACTGCTGATGCCAGGGTTTTCCCTGGCCAATATTTCCGGTACTGCGCTTTCCACAATGACCTTCAAACGTCTGACAGCGATTGAAGCTTTATTGCATAAGGATAAATTTTCACAGGCTCAAACACAGCTTGATAAACTAAAGACTCGGCTTGCTAAATTGTCACCAGCAGATCAAGCATATACGCTCCATATGCAAGCGTTAATCTACCTGTATAAACAGCAGTATTCACAGGCGAATAAATATTTTTTACGTAGCTACCAACAGTCGGGGTTAAGTGAAACCACCAGACTTCAGGTGGTAGAGATGCTTGCCAATCTTGCCATGCATGATGAGAATTACAGCCAGGCAATAAAGTTTGGCAAAGAATATCTACAGGTGGTCGAAAAATTATCGAATAAAGAGCCCTCAAAAACCGGCTATTTGATTCTTGCTTCTGCCTATTATCAACTTGAAAAATATGACCTGGCTGTGCCTTACTTAAAACAGGTGGTAAAGTTGTTTGCGCCAGATAGATCGGCGTATTCCACTTTGTTTGCGGTTTACTATCAATTAAATCGCTTGCCAGAAGCAACTAAAATTGTCGAAAAAATGATTAGGTTTTGGCCTGATAAAGCAGAATACTGGTTGCAACTGGCTTCCATTTATCTGGAACAGGAGAAGTACGCCAAATCACTGGAAATTATGCAGCTTAGTTTTACTCAGGGTTTTTTGATTCAGCAAAATGAATTATTACAATATGTCTATGCACTGTATGAAAAAAAACTGCCGCACAAAGCAGCGAATTTATTATCAACAGCGCTGAAAAAAACTATCATCAAAGAAAATCATAAACATTACAGTTTACTGGCGACGTTATATGTAAGTGCCAAAGAAGATGAAAAGGCACTTGTCAGTTATAAAAAAGCGTCTGAGTTATCCTCAAACGGAAAAGAAGATTTATATATTTCGCAAATTTATTTTGACCAGGAAAACTATGAGCAAAGTATTCAGTACGCCAAGAAGGCACTGGGAAAAGGAATTAAAAAACCCGGGAATGCCCACATGTTAATCGCTGCTGCTTATCATGAACTTGCAGATTTGGCAGCAACCAAAATACATTTAAAAAAAGCAGTTGGCTATAGTGAAACTAAAATAACAGCCAATCAGTGGTTGTTATCTATAGGTGATAGTTAATCCGTACGTTTTTGTTAACGATGGTTGGGTTCCTGTATCAGCTTATAGTAGCGGCTTATAAAAGCGTGAATTCCATCGGGACTTCGAGTTTCCAGTGAGGACGTGGTATTTGTTCAGGAATCGGTTTGAACTGTCCCAACTTATTAACCGCATCGAGCGCAGCTTTGTCGAGAAGATTTGTGCCTGACGTTTGTGCTATATGTACGTTGTGAATGAGTCCGTTTCGGTTAATGGTGAAATCGATAATAACTTTGCCTTCACGTTTAAGTCGTTTTGCACGCCGGGGATAAAATTTGTGCGCTTCGATTGCATTTCGCAAGGCGATTTTATAATTTGCTTCGAGTGATTCGATAATACCATGATCTAATGCTGGTGCACCGGGTGCAATTATTGCGCTGTCTGGAGGTGAAGGTTGGCTCTGAGTTTCTGTTACACCATCTTTTGCCGCCATATTTTCGTCAGGCTCTTTTGCCTGATCAGTTAATTTCTCATCAGCCAATTCCTCTAATTTATCAATGGGTTTTTCAGCGGTTTTATCCAGAGGTATGGGCTGCGATACAATCGGTTTTTTAGTGATAGTAGGCAAAGGTTTATTGCTGTCAGGTTTAGATTTTAGTTTTGGTTCTGGTTTTGATTGGGCTGGAGCTTGAGTGCTTTCGACGGCTACTGATTTTTCCGCTACGGTTGGTTGGCTGAGCTGAAACATAGCGAGACTTAGTGATCGAGATTCTGTTGTTAACAGGCTGTGTTGCATACTCGTCTGCCCATACAAAAAGCTGGCTAGAATAGCACCGTGAAAAAGTGCTGATACGGTAAAACCTGTGGCATGATTCGGGCCAAAATTCATTGGCCATCTCGGGTTAATATGGATAATGATTCCAGTTGATACGTTTTTAAAACATCGATCACTGAAATGAAACGGCTAAATGGAACACTGAGGTCTACACGAAGAACTACCGGTGTTGATGTTTCAAGTGTTGCTAACTTATCACCCAGTTTGTCTAACTCCAGTGGTTCTTCATTATAAAACAGGGCTTCATCCTGATTGATGGCGATTTCTATACCGGGTTGATCGGAAACACTGACTTGCGACTCTGCTGTAGGCAGCTCAATATTGAGTTTCCCCTGAGCGATAAAAGTGGCAGTCGTTAGTACAATAGCCAGCAGTACCAGCATGATATCGATAAACGGAATAACATTGATGCTATCAAATCGTTTCATGTTGTTGTGTGTTCCAGAGTGCGGTTAAAACATCAACCCGTCGCAGCAATCCGTTGTATAGAATGATTGCCGGGATGGCAACAAACAATCCCATCGCTGTTGCTTTTAATGCCAGGGCGAGCCCCACCATTATCGCCTGTGTCTCAATGTTGTTGCTTTGGCCCATATCGTAAAAAGTCAGCATTATGCCAAATACCGTACCTAGTAGTCCGATATAAGGAGCATTGGCACCGATTGATGAAATCAGTGTCAGGTTTTTTGTGAGTTCGATCTGTAAGTCATCGGGGTGTTTAAAGTCTTGCAAGTTTATTTTGCGATAATAAAGAAAACGTTCGATGGCAAACCATAAGGCTAAAAAGCTCATTAATCCGAGTATGCCAAAAACGGTGTAATCAAGGTAATTTCTTATAAATTCCATAATGTCTTATTGGTTTTAGGAAATTTTTCGTGCGAGATTATCACGCACTGTATTGTCAATAGTAACGCGAATCATTACTATTTACAAAATTTATAAGGTGAGCTGTGTGATTTACTTATGTTTTGTTGCCTATTTTTCCTGCTGGAAAAGGACGTTGAGGGGAGTTAGCTTCTTTTAAATTAAGCACATTTCGTTCAGACATGCCGATATTTAAGGTATTGGGCGGGAAGGCCCATAGCAGAAAATAGTTTGACGGGTCAACCAGGCGTGACTCGGATGGATAAAGTTCGATCGCTTCCCAATCTTCACCGCAAACATCATTCTTGATTTGTTGGTAATCCCTAAAATCATGTGCTGCCGATTGGTCGAGACGCATAATTCCCAGGCGTGTAAATGCGCCACTGTTGATAAAGTTCCCAACTGTAAACCGGCTGACATTGATCTGGTATAAATTATTTAGCCATATTTCGGTTGCGGTGTTCATGGTTTGACCGGGTGCTACATCATACTGCTTGATGCCTTCATTTCTAATGTATTTTAGTGGTTGCCAGGCAGACGAGGCCTTTTCTTTGTGAATATAAACACCCTTTCCGTCCGGGCGGTTAAAACTTCGCTTTGCCATAATAATAATCGCCTTTCAAACTAATCACTTCTTGCAGGAGGAATGTCCAGAAAATTTTTATCTAATTCAGCTAGGTTAACTTTGGCAATGAATTAAGAAAAATCTGTTTTTGTATGTTTTAGGTAGACCATCAAATAATAATGATTCTTATTCGCATGTCAAGGGTTGCTTAGATATTGGAGAAAGTGGTGGAATTTTTGTGATAATAATCAAGTGAATAGGTTCCCTCACAGGTGCGCTATGGAAATATGTGTTTCAAGAGTCTGGTTCCTTCTGTGTCCATCAAACTTAATCAATACAGCCATATTTTTTATGTAAGCAGGCTTAGTAGAGCTAATATTTTGTGCTATTTAAAATAACACCAGTAACTATTGACATTGGTAACACGAATCATTATCATTTATAAAGTTATGGTGTATCAGCTTGACTCGATGCCCATACCTTAGATATCTAAAGATTATCATCCGGGTATCAATCATAAAGGTTTGCAGTATTTATAAGGTTTTTAATCTGTAAATACGCATTTCAGCCAGCCACCCATTGCCTCCAACGGCTCACAGGGAAGCCAGCCTTAGCGACAAACAGAATTCAGTTCTATGTTGTTGTAGGGCTCAGTTTCATTTGTGTGTGTCGTACTTAAATTTATTAAATTTTAAAATTGGAGAAGTAAAATGAAATCAAGAAAAATTCAAATTGCAGTTGCCTCTGTGCTGGCTGCAGGTCTATCAACCGGTGTTCAGGCTGCAACCTATAACGCAATTCAGGATACCTATATTTATGAATTATTAGGTAATCAGGGTTCACCAACAGGTGATAGTGGTGTTATTTCAGTATGGGATCATGAGACTAATCATGGTGGTAAAGGCCTGGTTCAGTTTGATGCCGGTGCAGTTGCAGAGGCCACAGCTGCGGGTGTAGGTAATTTCACCGCAACGATGAACTTGTACTCAAATTGTACGACGGGTGGTTTTATTGCTGCCTGTGCCGGTGACTTGGACACGAATAATCCCTGGGGTGCATCGACTGTACCAATTGATGTTCTTTTGCAATCTACAAGTTGGGCGGAAGGTGATGCTGCTATGACCTGGGATTCGGTTACTGAAGATTCTACGCCTTTCACAACAATGTTTGTTGATGGTAATGGATGGTTTTCTGTGGATGTGACTTCACTGCTGGAAACGATGGTAACCAGTGCAACTGATTATGGTTTTTCACTAAGCAGCGAGTATTACACCAATGACAATACCAATCGCGCTCCGGAGCAAGTCGGTGATAGTGTCATACGTGTAGATGCTGGTGGTACGCCTGTAGTACAGTTCTGTGATTCAGAGTCAAGTTCTGGTATGTGTGCATCGGGTAGCTTTGCACCAACATTGACTGTAAGTGCAGTACCTGTACCAGCAGCTGTCTGGTTGTTTGGTTCTGGCCTGCTGGGTTTAGTTGGTGTTGCACGTCGTAAGAAAGCAGCGACATTAATCTAAAAAGCAGTATCCACTGTTAAAAGTTTGCGCTGCTATGGAGGGTGGTGCTTTAACTTATATTTTACAAATTCCACTCGTGGGTTACAGAGGTATTTTCTTATGTTACGCCACAGGTATTTCACTAATGAAAATTCGCTCAATCTGTTTTTTGTTCTCTCTGGTGGCTTTAGTCCCGTTATTAACTTCCTGTGTAGACAGTAAACTGGAAGCTGGATTGAATGAATCATCACTAGTGACAGCTTTTTTTGATGACGATGGTGCTGCCGTTCAGGTTATTAACGCACGAGATAATAATAAATGGGTCTATTTTGATCTCGAAACTTTCAGTGTTGTCATTCCGCAAGACCCGCAAACTGATACGCAATGGGACGTTGCCTTTCAACGTTTTAAAGTTAAAACAAATAGCGGTGTGAGTGGTGCAGGCGGCGTCCAGGTAGCGACTTTTAGAGATGCCGAATTATTAACGGTAAATACAGCGCCGCTCGATGGTTATTATACCGATCGAAATTTATCCGAATTATCGGACGATGAATTATTACAGTTAGGCGATAACATCTTTTTTTCAGTTTGCGCAGCGGGGCACGATGACGAAAAAGCAGATAATTATTGTCTGGCTAATGAACAGGTGGATCGTGATCACTTGAATCCAGCTGAAGCGGCTTATGTTTTTCTGACACAGGGCGGTGGTCATGTGATGAAAGAGGGAAGTGATAAGGATAATCGCATTGATGATGACCCAATTCTTGGCTGGTACGATTACTTTCTACATGAAAATCATTTATTACGTCCAACGCCAGATACCTGGGTTATTCGTAGTACAGAAGGTGTTGAGTTTAGCTTGCAGATGCTTGGTTATTACGGTTATCAGGAAGGGGATGCTGAGTCTGGGACGATTGCCTTTCGTTATTTTTCTATTACCCCCGATTTTGAAATACCGCCACCAGGGGAGCAACAGTTAAGCGTTAGTTTTGAATCATTGATCACCAGCGACAATTCCGATCAGGAAAGTTTGAGCGGAAATGTACCGATGGTCGTCCAATATACTGCTGTAGCGACGGGGGCAGAAGGGGATGTTAACTGGCAATGGGATTTTGGTGATGGCTCAAACAGTACGGAAAAAAATCCAGAACATACCTATTCGAACACCGGTATTTACAACGTTAAGTTAACGATTACGGATTCAAGAGGTGTAGACACAAGCGTTGAATCCAGTGAAACATTAACCGTCGTTGAGCCGGGAGCACTGATGCCCAAAGCGAATGCGGGTGTGGATCAGGAAATACAACTGTCTAACGGCGCGACAGATATTGAGGTGACACTTGATGCTACATTAACGGATGATCCCGATGGTAACAATGAAAACATTATCTATACATGGTCAGGCGCAACAGTTGATCCTGTTGATGTGGTTGATCCGCAGGTAACACTGGCAGCTGGTAGCTATACGTTTTTACTAACGGTTACCGATGAATATGGAAATGTTGCTGATGATGAAGTTGTTATAACGGTTAAGCCAGCAGGAAATAATAATCCACCTGTTGCAGTAGTTAGTGCTAATACCATTAAAGGCCCTGCACCATTGGAAATTAGTTTTACTGGTTCTGAAAGTACAGATTCAGATGGTCCGATTGATTCTTATGCATGGGATTTTAATGATAGCAATCAATCCAGTGATGCCGATCCAGTTCACACCTTTGTTGCTCCCGGGACTTATTTTGTTTCACTGACAGTAACGGATAGTGATGGAGTGACAGGGGAGGCAGTGATAAGAGTAGTGGCCGAAGCAAGTGGTGAAATTTTTACCGCCGTACAGGATACCTATCTTTACGAGCTTCTAGGTAACCAGGGAACAGGTATTGATGACAATGATACACCACTCGATACATCAGATGATTTCGAACGTGATGGCGATAGCCATGGCCTTGCTGTGTGGAATCACGAAAGTAGTCATGGAGCAAAAGGATTAATAGAATTTGATGCCCTTGCGATAACTGAAGCAACGAATCTTGGAGTGGGAAATTACAAAGCGACGCTTCACCTTTTCCAAAGATGTGAAATCAGTGGTTTCATTGCTGCATGTCCAGGTTACGATGGTGCTTCTGTCGTTAATACAGACATTATTTTACAGGCGACAGGCTGGCTAGAAAATGATACAGCGATTGCGTGGAGTTCTATTTCTGAGTCTTCCGCACCTTTTGTTACTCTCACGCAAACAAGGGATATCACGCAAACAGGGAATATTGGCTGGATATCTGTCGATGTGACAACACTGGTTGAAGCCTGGGTTGGTGGTACACCTCAGTTTGGTTTTGCGCTTAGTCAGGAAGCGTATCCAGTAATACGGGCGACAAATGGTTCGATAGCGGTGTCTGCATTTTGTGATTCTGAATCTTCTGGTGGTTTTTGCGCAACAGGCAATTTCAAACCCTATCTTGAAATAGAGGTAGCGCCCTGATGTTTTCTGATTGTTGCGCCCAGGCATATTCAGGTATGAATAAATCAGATTTCGTATCATCGATTACGCTGCTAATAAGTATTACTTTGAGCATGAATCTGTCTGCCGCAGATCAACTCGACGGCATATCTGTTACCGCTACTCGTACCGAACGATCGCTTTTTGATACTCCGGACACTGTCAGTCGTGTTGGTCAGGATGAAATGGAACGTAATCAGGTGCAAAAACTGAGTGATGCGCTTAAAAATATACCCGGTGTTTCATTTAGTTCTGGGCCACGTGCCATCGCTGAAAAACCTTTGATCCGAGGATTGGGCGGTAACCGCATTTTGATAACGGTTGATGGCGCTCGGCAAAATTTCAATTCGGGACATAAGGGACGGGTATTTGTCGAAACGGAATTGTTGAAAACGGTAGAGGTATTACGCGGCCCGGGTTCTGCCGTTTACGGTAGTGGTGCGATGGCGGGTGTTATTGCGATGACCACCAAAGATGCATCAGATTTTTTAGTGCCAGGTGAAACATTGGGTGCGCGTATCAAAACGGGCTATCAGAATGTTAATAAGGACAAACTGGGTACAGGAATATTATTTGGTGAAACAACGTTTGCAGGCGGTATGGATTTTATCCTTAGCGGTACGCGCCGCAGTTCTGAAGACATTCGATTGGGAGATGGTGAAAATCTGGAAAACTCAGCAGAAGATACCTGGGCTATTCTAGCTAAAGCTAACTGGAAACCGATAGAGCATCAACGTTTTACTTTTTCTCGTCAATACAGTTTTGACTCAGGTGAAGTGCCGGCTCAAGCCGATGCGCGCACATCGGCAACAGCGGTGCTAACCGATCGCGAAACAGAAGTCATCCTTGATCGTCTCGCTTATCGTTACGATAATCCAGGCAACAAATGGTTAAACCTGGATACTTTTATTTATAATAATGATCAGACGATTCGCGAAAAACGAATTGGTACTGATGGTCGCCTGGATATCATCGACTTTAATACGCGCGGACTGGATGTAAAGAATAGTTCAGATATTAAAACAGGGAAAAATTCCGGACATCGAATTAGTTATGGCATAGAGTATTTCCAGGACAAAATGAACAGCACTAGAGGCGACGGGCCTAACCTGGCTTTTCCGAGTGCAACGGCCGACTTTATTGGTGCTTATTTTCAGGATGAAATCACGTTGGATTCGTGGATATTAATACCTGCAATTCGTTATGACAAATATAAAAGTCAGTCGGATCGTGTGGTTGTGGGTGCCACTGATAGTACCCGTGAAAGTCAGGTTTCACCTAAATTAGGTTTGATCTACAAAGTTACAGACTGGATGAATCTGTCGTTTAATTATGGACAGGCGTTTCGCGCGCCGAGCTTTCAGGAACTCTATATTTCAGGCGTGCACTTCGGAGCAAATAATTTCGAACCAAACGCCAATCTTATTCCTGAAAAATTAATAAATGGTGTTGAAGCAGGTGTTCGAATTCGCTTGAAAGATATGTCAAAAAAAGGTGACAGGTTATCGTTTCGTGTTAGTACATATTACAACGAATATGAAGACTTTATCGATTCTATTGTAACAACGACAGTCACATCTTTCGATAATATTAGTGAAGCACGTATTCATGGTGTTGAACTGGAAACTGTGCATTACACATCACAGTTAGACCTCGAATCAACACTGTCGGCTTCCTATTCAATTGGTAAAAACCTGACGGATGATCGACCGTTAAGCGGTATTCCTGGTCATTCAGTCACATTGAATTTACAAAAATATTTTATCGAACCTGGACTGTCATTTGGTTTGCGTGGTTCATTTCATCTAGAACAGGATCGCGTTGCTTTTTCTGGTCAGCCTGTGACAAAAGCCTATAACCTGTATGACGTTTATATGACCTGGACGCCCTTCATCGAAGGTGTTGAAGATATGCAATTTATTATGGGCGTTGATAATGTAAGCGATAAATTTTATAAGCCTCACCTTAGCAACCTGCCCGGTCCAGGGCGTAATGCAAAAGTCAGTTTGATCTTTCAATTTTAGATGAGTTTAATTATGAATTTATTCCGCTTTTTATTTCTGTATATTTTATTTGGAGGTTTAATGTTTTTTGCGATTGGGTCGGCGCAGGCAATTTCAATACAATTTGATTACACCTACGATGGTGGCTTTTTTGACGACCAACAAAGGCGCGATCGCTTGCAACAGGCAGCCGATTTTTATACGGGATTTAGCGATACCCTGTCGGCGATTAATCCAGCTGCAGGGGATCAGTGGAGTGTGCAATTCAATAACCCTTCTAATTTGGGAACCCAAATACAAGAACATAATATGAGTGTGTCGGCTGATATTTTGACGGTGTTTGTTGGCGGTAGTGCCATGGGCAGTGGAACACTCGGTTTTGGTACAACAGGAATATTATTTAATGTTTCGGGTTCTACCGATTTTGTCGATTCTGCTTATACCCGTGGTCAACATAATGCCACTGGATTTGGCGCAACAGATTACGGCACCTGGGGAGGCGCGATGTCATTTAATAGTGACGTTAACTGGTTCTGGGGTGAAACCACAGATGGTCTGAATAACAGCAACAATGATTTTCTAACCACTGCTGCCCATGAATTAGGGCATTTATTAGGTTACGGCTCTGCCGATTCCTGGTTTAGTCAGATGGATGGAGGTTTGTTTTCAGGCGAATCATCGATTGCCGCTTATGGCGGACCGGTTCCGGTTGGTACAGCGCATTGGGCAGAAGGGGTAATGAGTACGTATAACGGCATAGACCAGGAAACCATGATGGATCCAACAACACCGGGCGGTATTCGACAGCTTCCAACCGTGCTTGATTATGCAGGGCTAGAGGATATTGGCTGGCAGGTATCGGAGGTTCCCGTTCCTGCATCAGTATGGTTGTTTGTTTCAGGATTAACTTTTTTGGGTGCATCAGTTGTTAGAAAACGTAAAACAATTTAGTCAGCAAATTAGTAAGCAAAAATAAGTCACGAAAATAAGATTACGACAACAAGATTACGACAATAAAATTTAATATGAGGATGTTGAGATGGGAGTATTAGTTGGACGTGAAGCGCCAGATTTTAAAGCAGCGGCGGTTCTTGGTAATGGTGAAATTGTAGAGGAATATCATTTTAAATCTGTAACAGAGGATAAATATGCAGTCCTGTTTTTTTATCCAAAAGATTTTACTTTTGTCTGTCCTTCAGAATTGATCGCATTTGATCATCGACTTGAAGAATTTAGTAATCGCAATGTTGAAGTAATAGGTATCTCCGTTGATTCAGAATATGTACATAATGCATGGCGGAACACTGCAATTACTGAAGGTGGTATAGGACCAGTGCGATACGCACTGGTTGCCGATATGACGCACCAAATTTGTCAGGACTATGACGTGCAAACACCGCAGGGTGACGTTGCATTCAGAGGCTCATTTCTAATAGACAAGCAGGGTATTGTCAGGCATCAGGTGGTTAATGATCTACCACTTGGCCGTAACATTGATGAGATGCTGCGTATGGTGGATGCGCTCCAATTTAATGAAGAACATGGAGAAGTATGTCCAGCTGGCTGGACGCGGGGTGATAGCGGAATGAAAGATACGCCTGAAGGTGTGGCTGATTATCTGTCATCGAAGGCAGATAGTCTGTAGCGTCAAAATATTTTAGCTGGAATTATTTATTAAAATCAGAGTAGGTTATATGTCGGAAATAACGCAACAAAATGAATGTGCCTGTCAGCGATTGAGTTGTGAGCAACTGGAATTGACATTGAGTTACTTAATGAGTCGTTTTGCAGTCAAGCAGGATAAACAGGTTGCTAAAGCAGTATTGCATCACATAGAAATACTGGTGGAAAATTTGAAGGATGAAACAGATTCGAGTAAAAAGGAACATTACTTACGTTTGTATAACATGTGGTACATGGATGTTTACAACGTTGAAACATATCAGTCCGTTAGTACGAGCATGCATTAAATTTTAAATAGGCAATCACAACAGCCAATCTACTGTCTGTGACA
>CAZCOZ010000024.1:21513-24589 GCA_964500555.1 uncultured Thiotrichaceae bacterium
TTATGACGTTAGATAAAATCACATTGATAGGGCTTGGATTTGCTGCTTTACTGGTTGTGGCATTAATTTTTTTGTGTCTACGTGATAAAGAAGAAAGAAATGATAGTTAAAAACATGAACTCGACAATTTAAAAGTAAGAAAATATAAATTATGAATATAAAAAAAATAGTAAAGTTTAGCTGTATGGTAGTAGCAACCTTTTTTTATACCAATGCTTCTGTTGCAAATGCCGATCTTGTTGATTGTGTATCGATAGATTGTTTAGGTGGTATTGCTTATGGTGAAGCAGGTTTTTTACTGGTCGCGCCTGATCGCGGTTATGCAGGAAATCAGAAAGTGCGAAAATCATTTGTTCAGTTAGAAAAAAAACATAACGCAGAACTGGTTTTTATAACAGATGAGAGAATGGAGCCCTACTTAAAAAAAGCATTAAATCAATTGAATAAAAAGGCAAAAAAAATCGTTGTTTTACCTTTGTTTTTTTCAACCGCCCATCCTAAATTAACTTCATTTAGAAAAATGTTAACAAAATTAACCGAAGAAAAAGATATTATTTTTGCCCGTTCTTTTGGTAACAGCTATCTGGCGGTAGAGATGTTGATAGAGCGTTTGAAAGCAATGGATCTGAATGAAAAAAATGACGCTTTAGTTTTAGTTGCTCACGGTGCGGACACGGACAAAACGCTTAAATTAATGCGCAGAGATTTTCTCCGAATTGCGGATTTAGCATTAAAGGATTTTTCAGATAAAACAATAGACGTTGTGGTATTACCTGGGGATAGATACGCGAGAGACTACCGTCAGAGAGATGAACAGGCGTGGGCAGAAATTAAAAAATTAGGAAAAACGAAAGGTGGAGGTAAAGCAATACCGTTGCACTTAGGGCCAGAACTTGATGGCATGATGTCGGTGAATTCATGGGTGGAAGATAAGTTGCCGAAATCAATGCAAATAGCTAAGTTTGATGATAATGAAGTGGCGCTTTTTTCACTATGGATGCAACGTGAAGCTAATCGTTACCTATCCTCAAAGGAAGCGCCCTTGGGTATTGTATTTAATGCGCATGGATCCGATTTTCACTGGAATCAGGGTATGAGAGATGCAGTTGAAGAGTTAACGCAAAAGTATCCGGTCGAGTTTGCTTTTTCAATGGCGGATGCGGATGATTTACGTCAGGCAGTTAGCAGATTAGAAAATAGGGGTGTGGGTGTTATTGTAGTGGTTCGCGTATTTGGTATGCGCGCTAGTTTTCGTCATTCTGTAGAGCGATTAATCGGTTTGGATATTGATGCGCCGGAGTTATGCAAAACCGAAGATGAGGATGATAAACATGAGGGTGAATTACCCAAACGATTGAGAACGACTGCACTGGTGGTTACCGAAGGTGGCTTGGGGGATAGCCCGTTATTTGCTCGGTCCATGTTAGAAAAGGCGCAACAACTCTCAACAAATATTGCAAACGATACTGTCATTATTGTGGCA
Organism: uncultured Thiotrichaceae bacterium; assembly: GCA_964500555.1. GTDB lineage: Bacteria > Pseudomonadota > Gammaproteobacteria > SZUA-229 > SZUA-229. Next base: position 22,997 of record CAZCOZ010000024.1, read on the forward strand.
CATGGTAAAGGCAGTGATACCGCCAATCAACAATGGCTTAATGTTTTGTCTTCATTAGTAAAACAGATGAAAGCCATGGGCGGCGATAAGTTTAAAGATATATTTTATCAAACCTGGCAGGAGGATTGGGAAGATAAACGTGGCGACAGGATTAGTGCAGTTTTAAAAATGGTCAATGATGCCAATAAGGAAGGAGGCAACGCGATTATTATTCCAGCTAGAACAACAGGAGAAGGGCGCGCCAAATCATTCCTGAAAGATGCAAATTACAAAGCAGCTAAAGGCTTTGCGCCGCATCCATTATTTTCTATCTGGATTGAACAGCAACTGGTACGTGGTGCAGAAACGGTTAAACAAACACGTCATGTCTGGTATCCAGCGCTATCTAAAGAACTGGAGTTGACAAGAAAATGATAATGAAATTAATAACGTTTAAATTATTGATTGTATTTTCATGTTTTGCCAATGCAACAGTGTCTGATTCAGCAAATAATTTTATACTTGATTCTGCTGAAGGTAAGGTATCGCTAAGTGATTTTAGTAATAAAGTTGTGATGCTGTATTTTGGTTATACTTCCTGTCCCGATATTTGCCCTACCTCATTGGCACGTATAAGTTCGGCATATCGTTCTTTGACGAAAGAAGAACAAACGCAAATACAACCCATATTAATCTCATTGGATCCAGAACGTGATTCTAAAGACAAGTTGGCCGATTATACGAAGTTTTTTTTACCTGGCATGATTGGTTTAACCGGTACGGAGGATGAAATTGCCGCCGTAGCAAAAAAATACAAAATTAGTTACCGAAAAACAGAAGTAGAAAATGGTCTCGGTTATGTTGTAGATCATTCGTCGATTTATTTTATTATTGGTAGGGATGGTCAGCTGTTTTCTCATTTATTGCATGATGTTAGACCGGATGAAATTGCAGAGTCGTTAAAAAATGCATTATTAGTACCGCAGAAAAATATATTATCAAAGCAAAATATTATTTATAGCAAGCCTTCTATTCGTGTTACACCGCCAGGACAGAACATAACAGCTGCTTACGTGTCTTTAAAAAACACCTCAAAAGCGGATATTACGTTATTAGGTGCAAGTAGTGACAGTGCGCAGTCGGTGGAAATACATGAGCATAAAATGTCCGAAGGCATGATGAATATGCGACAAGTTGAGCATATTCATATCCCTTCTCAAAAAACCGTGAAATTACAGCCTGGTGGTTATCATTTAATGGTTTTTGGTTTAAATAAATCAATAGTGGAAAATGACGAAATTAAAATTACACTTAATTTTAAAAATAACTTGTCTCAAGAAATATTATTTAAAGCAGAAAAAGCGTATTAGTTATTCGATAGGCGATTTAATAAAGTAGGTAATGTGGTTGATAATTCAGGTCGCAAAAAAAGAACAATTAAGTGATATTTACGTGGTAATAAAAGACTTCATTGAATGCTTATGTGTAAAGGATCATGGAAATAATACGGATAAATTAGCGCAGTGGTTAAAAAATAAGTCTGTTGAAATTTGTCAGCAATGGTTTTTTAATAAAGCATCAAGAGCTTTCGTTGCGATTGATAATAAACAGATT
>CAZCOZ010000025.1:0-6156 GCA_964500555.1 uncultured Thiotrichaceae bacterium
GTTCGGGTGTAAGGGAAATGCGAATGGTATCGCCAATACCATCATGCATTAATATAGCAAGCGCAGCAGTGGATGCAACGATGCCTTTGGAGCCAATGCCTGCTTCAGTTAAACCTAAATGCAAAGCGTAATCATCGCGTTGAGCTAAAGAGCGATACACCATAATTAAATCCTGTACCACACTCATTTTGCAGGACAGGATAATTTTATTTTTTGCCAGACCAATTGCTTCTGCCTGTTTGGCACTATCTAATGCTGAACGGATGACGGTTTCCAGCATGACTTCATGTGCGTCGTGAGGATTATCACGACTGGCGTTTTCATCCATTAGCTCTGCCAGTAATGCCTGATCCATACTGCCCCAGTTAACGCCGATTCTAACTGCCTTATTATATTTGCAGGCGATCTCAACCATGGTGGCAAATTGTGCATCACGTTTTTTACCTTTGCCGACGTTGCCTGGATTGATTCGGTATTTAGATAACGTTCGTGCACAGTCAGGATAGTCAGTTAAAAGTTTATGACCATTAAAATGAAAGTCGCCGATCAAAGGAACATGGCAATACTTTGCGTCAAGTGCTTCACGTATATAAGGTACAGCTGCAGCGGCATTGGCATCATTAACGGTTATGCGAACTAATTCTGAGCCGGTATTGGCAAGTTGCATGATTTGCTGTGTTGTTGCAGCAACATCGGCCGTATCCGTATTCGTCATGGATTGCACGACGATCGGCGAATCACCACCCACCTTAACGCCGTCGATATTGACGACGGATGAGATTCGACGCGGTTTGTAACAGTTGGTGAAATTCATAACGCGGGCTTAGATATAGTTAAAGGGCAATAATAAAGGGAAACAATAAAGCGCAGAATTTTACCATTCTATTAAATGACTTGTTCCAGTTAATATCATACAGCTAATATCATACAAGGAAACCTCTGATAAACTTGTCATTATGAAAATTGGTTTTGTGATTAATCCTTTAGCGGGTATTGGTGGTTCTGTTGCTCTCAAGGGAAGCGATGGCCAGGAAATAGTGCAGCAGGCGTTGGCGCGCGGGGCATTGCCGCAAGCGCAATTACGCGCTAAGTCCGCCTTAGAAAAAGTGAAATCGTGGACAGCCTCATCTTCAGCTACAACGACTTTTTTTACTGCGTCGAAGGAGATGGGGGAGGATGTGTTGCACTCGTTAGATATTGATTGTGAGTCTATTTATAGTGCGGATGCGGTAACATCGGCAGTCGATACTAAACATACTATTCGTGAATTTGTAGAAAAACAGGTCGATCTCATTATCTTTGTCGGCGGTGACGGTACGGCTCGTGATGTTTTAGATGTTCTATCTGGTGAGGATGCGGCGTTGATTCCAGTAATAGGAATACCTGCCGGGGTAAAAATTCACTCAGCAGTTTACGCAACAACACCTGAGCGTGCGGGTGAACTAATTGATTTGTTAATTAGTGGTGAAGCCATGTCATTAGTCGAAGCGCAGGTAATGGATCTGGATGAAGATTTGTTTCGGCAGGGAAAGGTGAATGCTAAATGTTATGGTTATTTATCAGTGCCGGTTGATGATACCCGTATGCAGCTGATAAAGCAGGGCGGATTAAATGACGATGAAATTACCGTGCAGGAAATCGCTAATGAAGTTATAGACGGTATGGAAAAAGATATTTATTACTTGATCGGTTCGGGTTCGACAACAGCAGAAATAATGAATCAATTGGATTTGCAAAATACCTTGTTGGGGATTGATATTGTTTACAATCAACAACTGGTTGCCAGTGATGTTGGTGAAAAAGAAATTTTAAATATAATTGAAAACCAGCCAGCAAAAATAATTGTTACTATTATTGGCGGGCAGGGACATGTTTTTGGTCGTGGTAATCAGCAACTGAGTGCGAAGGTGATTAAAATGGTTATTGGTGATAGCGTGTCAGATAAAAACACGACTGAGCGAGACAACATAATCATCATTGCTACCAATAATAAACTACAATCATTGAATAAAAGACCAATGATAGCTGATACGGGTGATAGCGAATTAAATAAATCGCTGTCAGGCTTATATCCTGTTATTACTGGTTATCAACAGAAAACTTTATATACATTAAATTGATTAATAAAGAATTAGCGTATAATTGAAATCAATAAATGACTATAGTCGTCCCCGAATGTTTTTGTCGGGGATCTAGCGTTATCAATAGCGTAAAGAGTCTGGATTCCCGCTAACAACATGCGGGAATGACGAGCCACTTTAATTTAACGCGAGTTAACTAAAAATATAAATAAGGTAGATAAAATGCAAGACGTTGCGTTTGTAAATGGTTTATTAACATTCATCGAAAACTCACCAACTCCGTTCCATGCGGTAGAAAATATGGTGGGTATTTTACGTGAGAATGGTTTTGAAGCGTTAAATGAATCTGATGAGTGGTCATTGCAAAAAAAACCAGCGGGTCGTTACTATGTCACCCGAAATGATTCTTCTGTTATAACATTCACTTTAAACAATGCTTTACCAGAAAATGGTTTTCGAATGGTTGGCGCGCACACTGATAGTCCCTGTTTGAAAGTGAAACCCAATCCTGAAATTATTAATAATCGTTATCTGCAATTAGGCGTTGAAGTTTATGGTGGGGTTTTACTCAATCCGTGGTTTGATCGCGATTTGTCGTTAGCGGGTCGGGTGAGTTATTTGAATGATGCTGGAGAAATAACGCATCAATTAATCGATTTAGAAAAAGCTATCGCGACGATTCCGAGTTTAGCTATTCATCTTGATCGAGAAGCAAACGATAAACGCAGTATCAATAAACAGAACCATTTGCCTCCTGTTTTAATGAAGTTGCCGGCAATAAAGTTACCCGAAGAGGGCGTTGAATTTATAACGGACTTTAAAGAGATATTATTGCAAATTGTTAATCTTTCTTTGCAGCAGAAAACTGGAAAAGCAACGAAGAAAATCGCAGCTAAAAACAAAGCGGTTAAAATTTTAGATTACGAACTAAGTTTCTATGATACACAAGCGCCAGCAGTTATCGGTTTTCATGACGATTTTATTGCAAGTGCGCGGCTGGATAATTTACTGAGTTGTTATACAGGCCTAATGGCACTGATTGATGAAAAAAATATAGATCAGAAAAATACTCTGTTAATTTGCAGTGATCATGAAGAAGTAGGAAGTATGTCAGCAGCCGGTGCGCAAGGTCCTTTTCTGCGCTCGGTGTTAGAACGCTTATGCGAAACTGATGAGAATTATTCACGCATGGTAGCGAATAGCATTATGATCTCAGCCGACAATGCACACGGCGTTCATCCTAATTATGCCGATAAGCACGACGGTAATCATGGCCCAATATTGAATGAAGGCCCCGTCATCAAAACCAATGCAAATCAACGCTACGCAAGCAATAGTGAAACCGGTGCATTATTTAAACACCTGTGTGGTTTAGCTGATGTGCCAGTTCAATCTTTTGTCGTGCGTTCAGATATGGCTTGCGGAAGTACCATTGGGCCCATTACTGCCAGTGAAATAGGGGTAAAAACGGTTGATGTGGGTGTACCGACTTTTGCTATGCATTCGATTCGAGAACTGGCGGGGCGCTGGGATGCGTTTTATTTATATCGCGTGTTGAAGCAGTTCTTTCGATAAAGTTTATTGCTGATTTGAGCTCTGAATCTTGACATTATTCGCTAAATGCTTATCGTTGTAAGTTCCTTGATTAGGTATATGTGTGAATCAGGGATGGAAGATCAGGTGATATTTTCGTAGCGCAAGACCCGTTTGAGCCAACCATTAAAGGTTGGCTTTTTTTTGGGAGTAGTAGGGTTGAAAGCGTTTGTTCAATTTTGTCTGTTTTTTATTCTCGATGGCAAGATTTCAGTATGATAAGCATATATACTTGAATGCAACTCATATAGTTAATTTAACTTGCTGAAATCTATCATCAAAATTTATTATTAAACCCAAACTAATATCAAACAAACCCAAACTAATTATCAAACCCAAAAACATGCGCACACTGAAAAAATCGCTCAAGCTTGATTCTGTCTGTTATGACATCCGTGGTCCAGCTCATCGTGAGGCACGTCGTCTGGAAGAAGAGGGCCATAAGATCCTCAAATTAAACATTGGTAATCCAGCGCCCTTTGGTTTTGAAGCACCAGAAGAAATTGTTCAGGACATGATTCATAATGTCCCTTTATCGCAAGGTTACAGTGATTCGAGAGGGTTGTTTTCTGGTCGCAAAGCCGTGATGCATTATAGCCAGCAAAAAGGCGTTGCGAATGTAGACATCAATAGTATTTATCTTGGCAATGGTGCCAGTGAATTAATTGTGATGTCGATGCAGGCACTAATCAACAATGGTGATGAAGTGTTAATCCCTGCGCCAGATTATCCACTGTGGACAGCTGCGGTCAGTTTGTCGGGCGGCAATCCAATCCATTATATGTGTGATGAAGAATCTGACTGGTATCCTGATATTGATGATATCAAATCAAAAATTACCAGTAATACGCGCGGTATTGTCATCATCAATCCGAATAATCCGACGGGTGCGGTTTATCCCAAAGAAGTGCTTGAAAGCATTATCGAGGTTGCCAGAGAAAATGATCTGGTTATTTTCTCTGATGAAATTTACGATAAAATTCTTTATGATGAAGCAGTACATATTTCTACAGCATCGTTATGCGATGATGTGCTTTGTATTACTTATAATGGTTTATCGAAAGCCTATCGTGTAGCGGGATTTCGTGCGGGATGGATGGTTATTAGTGGCGATAAATCACATGCCAGAGATTATATTGAAGGCATTGAGTTATTAGCCTCTATGCGGCTGTGTTCTAATGTTCCTGGCCAGCATGCAATTCAAACAGCGTTGGGCGGTTATCAAAGTATTAACGAATTGATTGTACCCGGCGGACGTTTACGTTTGCAGCGTGATCTTGCGCATGAAATGCTGTCTGCCATCCCGGGTATTAGTTGCGTGAAGCCAAAAGGTGCGATGTATTTATTTGCGAAAATGGATCAGAAGAAGTACAACATTCAGGACGATGAAAAAATGGTTCTCGATCTTCTTAAGCAGGAACAAATTCTTATCGTTCAGGGTTCTGCTTTTAACTGGCCAGACACAGATCATTTCAGGATTGTCTTTTTACCGCATCTCGATCAGTTGACTAAAGCGATGCATTTACTTGAACGATTTTTTTCTGGCTATAAGCAGTAATTACTCTAAATCAGCACATATATCAGTGCATAGTGATTATAAAGAATGAAACGCGTGTCAACTATCGCTGACAATCTGCAGCGCGTTCAACAAAACATTAAACATTGTGCCGAACAGTCTGGACGTGACAGTTCAGATACTCTGCTTGTTGTGGTATCCAAAACACGCTCATTATCTGAAGTGCAAGATGTATTGGCAGTTGGTCATACAGTTTTCGCAGAAAATACTATTCAAGATGCAATGAGTAAAGTTCCTCACTTGTCTAACGAACTGGCAATGGAGTGGCATTTTATTGGTCATTTGCAATCAAAAAAAGCGGGGAAAATACCCGGTTATTTTCAATGGATACACTCTGTAGACAGCATAAAACTTGCACAAAAATTATCGTCAGCAATGTTGAAATATAACCAGCGTGCAGTATTGAATTGTTTGATACAGGTGAATGTCAGTGAAGAAAAATCTAAATATGGTTTAACTCCGAAGCAACTAAAAGATTTTTTACAACAAATTTCTACACTCGATTTACCCTGTTTACAATGGCGTGGCTTAATGACGATGGGTGTTAGAGGAGATGAGCAAAAAACACGAAAAGTTTTTTCACAATTACGCGTGTTACAGGAGAAGTGTCGAAAAGATTTTGTTCTGAAAAACTTTGATCAGCTTTCAATGGGAATGAGTGACGATTATTGTATAGCGATAGAAGAGGGTGCAACTATTGTTAGAGTAGGCACGTCGATATTTGGGAAGAGAGAGTAGGCGTTTGCCAGAATGTATCCACATAACCATCCCTGGCTCTTTGCGAAATACAAATCACATCTAAATTAAAAGCGGGCACATTAGCCGAAACTAACGCACCCTAGCAGCGCATGATTGCCGCTAAACAGGTTATCGTTTTTGCACTAACTACATTGTTATGAACAAAAG
>CAZCOZ010000025.1:6256-7729 GCA_964500555.1 uncultured Thiotrichaceae bacterium
TGCTGATATTGATTTCGTGCCGAAGGATAATTCTGATTTACATAATTTTGCGGAGGGTGCGCGTAGTTTGATGCAGTGTTATTTTGCGCGACCGCTTTATTATTTAATGGACTATTTGATTGATTATTTAATTCATTATTTAATTCATTATTCAATTCATTATTCAATTCATTACTCAGGGCGGGGTTGCTAGTGGTGTGACTATCATCTGCGTTAATAAAAATAAGTTTACTTTCATCGGGAGTAATAAAGATGGGCTTGTTAATAGCCAGATTATTATCTAGATGATCATTCAAACCGTTACTTGAATTATCGATAAGTTGGTCACTAATACCTGAAATATTTATAGCAGGGTCATCATTCGGTGTGGCCGCTTCAATAGACGATTCTATTGAAGCTTCAGTTGATGGCTTAGGCGATGATTCAGCTATAAATTCAGACGTTTCAGCCTGGCTGTCTTCCGTCTGTTTCGTTGCCGTTTCGATCTTTGATTCATCAACCGTCGATTCAACCGTCGTTTCTGTTAACGGTACCGCAGTAGTGGTTGGAGTAACGGGTGCGGTGGCGGCAGGCATTGATTCAGACGGATCCTCGTCAGCGGGTATTGCAGAATCCGTTTTTTGACTGTCCTGTTCCTGATTATCCTGCCCCTGACTATCCTGTCCCTGCGATATTGCCTGAGCCACTAATTCTTGTGGAGCTGTTTCTTGAGCTGTGTTGCTGTTTAGCTGTGCATTTTTGTGCGTTTTTTCTGTTGCAGCTGTCGTGTTTATTTCAAATATCTCCAGAGCAACATTTTCAGCAAGTGCAGTGCTTGATGAGGTAACACCGGGTTCGGTTATTTCAGTAGTTTCTACTGTTTGATTGATTATTGTTACAGCGCTGCCGTCTGCCAAAGCAAGATTTCCTGTTTCGAAATTTAGAGCCGCAGTATCAATGTCAGTAGCCGTTATGTCTGTTGCCTGGGCAGGTTCTATTGATACTATAGATTGTGCCGTGACGCTCTCATTAGCCACAATTTTTTCTTCGGGAATGGTCTCTTCAATAGTACCTTTCTGATCACTGACTATTTCTGTTGTTTCTTGTTCTACTACTGCTAAATTACCTTCCAGATTTTTATCATTCTCTTTGGATAATGTGTCAGTAATAACAAAAACTGATATAAGAGTTAATATAATCGGCATAATAAAATTATTGCCTGTTTGGTTCTGATGCGATGTCATTGTGATACCTTAAAAATCTTAAACTAAAAACATAAACTTGAGCCGATACATTCTAACTTAGTGTGGCTTAGTTAATAAAGCTTAATCCGCAGTCTTTATCGATTTGTATGAATTAAAATGGGGTGTTATTTAGCAGAATATAAAAGTGTTTGTAATAAAAAAAGCCGTGTCATTCACATGACACGGCCTCTTCTCAGCTATTGTACTACTAGCTTAAAACTTCAGCTTTTAAACTTCAGCTTTTAAACTT
>CAZCOZ010000025.1:7829-13303 GCA_964500555.1 uncultured Thiotrichaceae bacterium
GATGCTTTCATACCGAAAGAGAAAGAACCGTCAAATTCACCAGAACCGTCAGCAGCGCCGTTACCGTTACCAGCACCGTTACCATTGTTGTTCCAGTTAGAGTTGTTGTTGTCGCCGAAGAAAGGCATATCCCATGCAGATGCAGCAGTAGAAGTAGCTAGAATTGTTGCAGCAGCGATAAGTTGTAATGTTTTCATTGTAGAAATCCCCATAATGTTTAAGTTTGTACAGCAATTAAAAAAAATTGTTTCATGCGCTTTTGGTCTTTTCGACCAGTGGGGAGATTATAGTAGAATACCCTAATATAAGTCAATTATTATTTACTTATCGTCTAGGTAGTTGTTTTTGTAGAAATATGGTGATAATTATAATATAAATAAATAGTTACGAGATATACCTAAAAAACAACATGAAAAAAATATATAGCTAAGTGGATAGTAAAATAGTTTGTACTATATACTTTTATCTAGGTTTGTTCTGTAGGAACTAAAAAAGCCAGCCGTTTTAAAGGGCTGGCTTTCGATACTGACTTACGAAGCGCTGGTATTTTTACATAGCGGTATCGTATAAGAGTAACCGTGACTAGATACGATTAAGCATTTGCTCACGTTGAGCCTGGCTGCGTTGCATACTGGCAGAACGAAGCTCAAACAGATTTTCGTTACGCTGTATCAATGCATCAATTTGCTCTTGCTGTGTTGAAACGCGATTGCGTAAACGAGCTACCTGTTCAGCTTGCTGAGCCTTGTATTGCTCAAGCTGTTTGCTTTCAAGCTGTTTAATACGGTCAAACATTTCAGTCATACGTGATCTCTGTTGAGTTTTGTATGACTCGATGCGTGCCTGGTGTGAACTCGCATTTGTTTGTGTTGTAGCAGTAGAAGCAACAACTTCAGACGGCTGGTTGTTTGCCTGATTGTTATTTACCGAAGCATCAAGTTCAGCAGTATTAATTTCGGTAACATCAATTTCAGCAATTTCTACTTCAGCTGCAGAAGTAGATACAGTTGTTGCCTGTTTAGCCGCTACCTGTTCCTGACGGATAGCCTGAACCTTATCCAACTCGGCCATTTCGCTTCTAATGCTGGATTCGATACTAGCAATATCGGTTTCGGCTTTGTTTAATTGCTTATCAAGCATGATTGCTGTGGTAACAATAACACCGACCATTACCACTGCAATAGCAGCATATTTTCCGAGCGGGGCAAATGTAGACTGCTCACGGGTTTGACTTTTGGTTTCGTTACTTTTTGTTTTAGTTGTCATAACAGTGGATACCAATTAGGTTAATTTATTTGAAAAAAGCCCGGCTTCTATACGATAGAAACCGGGCTTGATATCGATCTAACTAAATATTAACTATTTTACTTAGCTGATTTTATTTAGTTGGAGCGGCCTGTACTGCAGGTGCTGCTACTTGTCCTTGAGGAGCAGGCGCATAACCGTTGTTACCGTTAAAGTTGTTGCTGCCATTGTAGTAACCGTTGCCGCTTGTATTGCCGGTACCTTTACCCTGGCCTTTACCTTTAGCAGAACCTTTCATACCGAAAGAGAAAGAACCTTCTGCTTCTCCAGAACCATCAACTGCGCCATCACCAGCGCCAGCACCGTTACCAGCACCAGAATTGTTTACAGAAGAGTTAGAATTGTTGTTGTCGCCAAAGAAAGGCATATCCCATGCAGATGCAGCAGTAGAAGTAGCTAAGATTGTTGCAGCAGCGATAAGTTGTAATGTTTTCATTTGTAAATCCTCAAAAGTGTTATACAGCAATTAATAAAATAAGTTCATGCGCTACAGGTCTATAGGACCAGTGGACGAAAGTATATTACATTGTTCTAATATAAGCAAGTATTAATTCTACCATTGGTCATTTGTAGGGGGTAATATCTTGTTTTATATGAAAATTTTTTCAAAATTTAAATGATTTTTTAAGGGGTTTTTATAGTGTTTGCGTAATCAAGCAGCTCTTCAAGCAGAGCTAACTGGCGACCAATGGTATCAGGTGCTTGTTGAATAGCCTCGATTTCGGCCATGAATTGATTCAGGGTGCGGTGCGAGACAGCAGGATTACTCAGTTTCTCTTTACGATACGCTTGCCATTGGGTGCGCTCATTATTATTTAATGTTTCAGGATAATTTCTGGCGCGATAGCGAAATAACATTTCCTCAAGCCGTGGGTCATCAAAATTAAAATGCAATTCAGCCAGCTCATTAACAGGCGTATTCCTTATAGTATCAATTCGCGCACTGTCTTCACGGTTAAAAAAACCGCCTGAATATAATTGGGTGTCGGGGTCGTTATTAACAGGGAAGTCACTTTGAGAAAAAATGGCGGAGGTCTTTGCTGCGAAGTCATCGATATGTTCAAGAATTAAATCGCGATGCTGTAAACATTTGTCTACATCCATCTCCAGTCGTTTAGCTGCTTCATCGTCCATGGTTTTTAGCGGCACAATAATCGGACACTTATTAATGTGTATTTGTTTTAACGGTACACGTTCAACACCTTCAGGTAATTCGCGGGCAGGGGTGTACAGCCTTGCGGCTAGCTCTTCAGTATCGGCTGTAAAAAAAGCTTCGGGATGAACGTTTAAGTCATAAACAATATAACCATTTTTATTTGTCGGATGCTGGCAAAGCGGCATCACCATCGCAATCGCTCCACGCTCAGCGGAATAACGTGATGAAACATGCAACAGTGCATCGTGCGTACGCAAATTGATTTGCTGACTGACCACGTTCTTTTTTCGCATACCATATATATAGTCATACAGACGTGGCTGTTTATCTTTGATTAATTTCGCCACAGCAATGGTGGCATAAACATCGGACATCGCATCATGCGCGGCTTCATGTTTAATATCGTTGGCAGCGGTTAGTAGTTCCAGTCGAATACTTGGGCGACCATCCTGTTCAGGCCAGTTAATATCTTCAGGTCGAAGTGCGCGGGTGAGACGAATCATGTCGATAATGTCCCAACGTGAATTTCCGTTCTGCCATTCATGTCCGTAGGCATTATAAAAATTTCTATATAAAGTATTGCGAGTGAATTCGTCATCGAAGCGAATGTTATTGAAACCCGCGACACAGGTATTTGGCGTGGCAAACTCTTTGTGAATAGCGGCAATGAATTCGGCTTCGTTAACACCCTCGGCTAAGGCTTTTTGTGGGGTTATGCCGGTAATTAAACAGGCCTGTGGATCAGGCAGGCAGTCTTCAGCAGGTTTGCAGTACAGGGTTAGTGGATCGCTAATAATATTTAAACCTTCATCCGTGCGTATTCCCGCAAATTGCGATAAGCGATCAAGCTGGGGGTTGATGCCGAAGGTTTCGAAGTCGTACCAATAGATGGAATTGCTCATTTTGTTTTTATTCCATTCATGTTTTTATCCTTTACATGCTCTTAGTCGTGTGAAACGTTATATATTACGCGAAATTATGACTGTTATCTTGTCCACAAGAAAGCAAAAAGCCACGTTCTTAAAACGTGGCTTTTTGCTTCTCACAAGTGAAGCTGAAACAAAAGTGATATTATTTTCTTTGTAATAGCCTCACATTTAGCTGTTTACTTATTCCAGTTTGTTAAGCCACTAAGACCATCACTACCAGCCATTGCGCCACTTTGTCCGCCGCCGCTGCCACCTGTGCCCGGCGCTCCTGCTGTAAGAATATTGGTGTTCCCATTCAGCATTGCAAAAAAGGCATCGTTAGGGTCACGGTCATAAACGGCAAAACTGTAACCACCTTCACCACCATTACCGTGGTTCCAGCCTCTGCCGCCATTACCTGCATTACCACTGGTTATCGTGTTACCGCTTAGCAAGGGCTCCATGCCAGCAGAAAAGATAATGCCATAACTAGGGCCGCCACCACCCGAACCACCATAACCACCACGACCGCCAACTCCACCCATACCGCCGAAACCACCGCGACCGCCACTACCAAAGACATTGCTATCTCCATTTGCAAAAGATCCGCCAACTCCACCCGACCCGCCTGATCCACCTACACCGCCACGACCACCAAATCCACCAGCATTTGATGTAATGGTGTTCTCTATGAGTTCACTGGTGGTGATGCTATGTAACCAGATACCGATAGACGCGCCGCCACCAGCACCGCCGAAAGCCCCATTACCACCGTTGCCACCTTGACCACCGCCACCGCCACCGCCACCGATAACACCAAAATTATTGGCTTCACCGCCACCACCGCCACCACCACCAGAACCGTGTCCACCTCGGGTACCCGTGCTTCCTGCAGCGGTGATAAAAGATCTAAGCGTGTTATGTATATTTCCATGACCACTGCCAGCAGCACCAGGTCTGCCTCTGCCACCAGTGTTACCGGAATTACCATGACTACCGGCATCAGCGATATTACCTGTGCCACCTGTACCACGGATACCGCCAGAAACGACGCCGCCTAGTGGAGCAGATCTATTGGCACCATGGTCACCATTCCCCCCGTTTCCATTGATGCCACCACCGCGTGTACCACCTAAACCGCCTGTCCCACCAAAACCAGTATTACCACCGGCAGCTCTGTGTCCTCCATTGCGGTTACCATTGTCACCTTCATCTCCATTGTTACCTTTGGTGCCAGTATTAGGACTGATACCGTTACCAGCAGAACCAGTTATAATTTCATTGTTACGTAGATTTACCACGGCTAAAAAGCGCAGCTCTACGCCGTAATTTATGCCTGGTCCATTCACTTCTCCCGTTTCAACATTGCCATTGGTGACTATATTATCGTGCATATGAAATGCGGCTGAATTGTCGCCACTGGCGTGGACACCGATAACATCATCTTCAGCATCGGGTGAATCCATGGTCATTAAATTGAAGCCCGAAAACCAGGCTGGCTGCGTTACGTCAAAATACTGAATACCGCGATGATTAGTGTTAATCAGTGTTTTATTGGTTTTTACATTACGTATCCAGTTGTTATCATATCCGCCATAGAGGCTGGTTCCGGCGGGTATACCTAACGTTGTGGAGGTTTCATCGTAAATTCCGCCTGTATTACGTGTTTTTATATAGATGTCTTCCTGGCTTGTAGATAATGCTTCGATGGCTTTGGAAAGACTGGCGAAGGGGTTTTCTCGGCTGCCAGTGCCAGTAGTGTCATCACCGGTATCTGCATCAACAAAATAGGCCAGGCTCAGGTCTTCGTACACATTAACGGCCACGGTTACTGGTGAACTATTTTCAGTACCATCATTAACGACCAGTTGAAATAGCAGTGTGTCGACACCATCGGGTGCTGAAAATGAAGGGCTAACGCCACTTAAATTTCCTGTGCCATCGGTAACGTCGATACCTTTAGTCTGTGTCCAGGTATAGGTCAGGCTGTCACCATCGGCATCACTACTGCCACTGCCATCGAGATTAACGGTAAATGTTTTGTTAACATCAACAGCGCCATTGGTACTGGCGACAGGTTTGGTGTTCGTTGAGCCACCACCACC
>CAZCOZ010000025.1:13403-23958 GCA_964500555.1 uncultured Thiotrichaceae bacterium
CCACCACCACAGCCAGTAATTGCAACGGCACTTGTTAGTAAAAAGCTTAAGCTTATCGTGTTTAATGTTTTCATAGTTTTTCTCCAATTTTTATTTTTTAGCATCATTTATTTACTTTCAATTGACCTTTCAGTATTTTTTAATACCTGTTGGAATTGAATATTTACAGTGTATGCGGAGGAATTTTGTAAATGAAATTATGAATAATGATGCGAGCCATTATCAGTTCTGATTGGATAATATAAGTCTTTTAATTCAGTGTGTTACAGAGAAATTGAGAGCGGGTTTTAGCGTTATTATCAATGCTGATAGGGGGTATAAAACCTTATTGGTTTCAGGCGAGTCCGTAATCACAACCTTCAGTGAAAGCCCATTTTTCATTGACGCAAAAAGAACAGTCACCGGGAGCACGATCCAGATGCAGTCCGGATTTGTCGGTGATGAATGGAAAGTTCTGCTGTTCTGCGATTAAGGCATCGGTAATTAAAGTATATGGATCATAGTGGTAGTCCATTAACAATTGCCATGCTGCAGGGCTGATTCTGTTTTTGATATCATCGTGCTCACGTCTCAGCATAACACTCATGAAGGTTTCACCTTCTCGTATGCTGATACGTTCTTCCTGTTTTAGACTTTCAACATCTGCTGGATACTGACGACAGAATATTTTCCAGGCATCTATGTGGAATCGACTTTGCTCATCAAAGTTGTTTGCATAAGAAAAATGCGGGGTGGCAATTAGACGAGATTCAAACAGTCCCTCACCCAGTCCGTCATCATCACTCCATGAAATCGTTCGTCGTTGTTTGCAGGTATCATCTAACAAATCAAATATATCGCGTTCTTCAAAATCCAGATTGACATTACCGCCTGCCTTACGCAAACCTTCAGCAAACATGGTTAATGAACTATCACTGACGATAATTACCAGTTTGGGTTTACTCTGAAATAGCTGGTCAATCATATAACGATTTTTATTAACACACGTGTCGGCAATACGCTCACGCGGAATATCCAGATTCGTTCCCCAGCCAGGTGAGGCACACCCCACCATGTCATGCATGCTTACGTCTTCGCCTATCGCTAGTTGGCATTTGCTAAAACCGCTTTCATGGAGATGAGTATTAAAACGTTGCAAGGCAGGTAGCAGGCGTTCGTAGTAACTGGTTTTATTTGCAAACAGTTTTGTCGTGCCACTATCTTCAGGTTTAATCTGGGCGGCAATAAGATCACCTTTGTTAACGCCAAAGACTTCATCCTCGCCTGGGTTGTAGTCAGTATTACTGTAACCAGTATTAAAGACCACCAGTCGTTGTTCTGGCTGCCATGCGCGTTCAACATGTACTGGCTCATTCTGCCCCTGATATTGAAATTCAAAGTGCATCCAACGGTGCGAGTTACAACGTTCGACTTTTACTGTACCAGCCTCTTCAGCAAAAATTTCGGTTCCCGGAATAATGCCTGTCTTTAAAGTCTCCAGTGAAAAGCTTTCCTGATAGATAGTGGCGTGACGATAGTAATAAGCGTAGGTTTGTTCACGCGAAAACCAGGGGTAAACCCAGCTCGCACTTTTTGTGCCAGCGAAAAAAGCCGTCATATTAGGATTAATACCAATCGTCATAATGGGCGCTTTACGACAACCACGTAGTATGGCTGGTTCCACGACTTTGGCGCCAGTTTGTTCAACCTCACACCAAAGTATGGGTTTTTTATCATCACTGGCAGGTGGACCGTTTTTAATTGCTTCGGGAAATTCCTGCTTCCAGTCATAAACAGGAAAAGGGCCATAAGGTTTGGTTGCGCCCCAGAACCATTGGCAGTCTGTGCAATTTTTTACCCGATCGACTAAAGCGACTTCGATGGGTAAATCGGTAGATTTATTTTCGGGCTTACTCATGCATTTTCCTGCTTTATTTTTTCAAGGGTTTTAATGTTGCCACACTACAAAATTTTTGAAACGGATGGTATTACCCGGTGCAGGATGAACCTTGTGCCAGTGTTTGGCAGCCAGACGTATATAAATATCCTGTGGCATACTTTGCACCAGCATACTTCCCGAACAAACCCATTCACTGTTATGTTTATCACGGTAGTAGCTATTAAACACAGCGCCAGTGCGCACCAGTCGTAAATATCCTTCAAGGTTTTCCGTACTGCCATCACCGACATCACGGCTATATTTGTTGTACATATTTGATGAAGCGGGAATCCATTCTGCATCCTTACGTTCTGTTTCCTGGTCACCAAATTTTGTCAGGTTGTAACTATTATTCCAGCCACAACGGAAACCATCATTTTGATCGCGCTCACTACTGGCGTATGGCGGCGCACCGTGTACATCAAAAGTCAGGTTAACTTTACGTGAATCTAAATCGGTATTGTCCAAATGCGCATAACCAGGATCAATTGCAATGGCGGCAATTTCAAATGTTGTTGCCTGGTGTGGGTGTTCAACTCTGAACTGAACGGTGGCGTCAAAATCACCATGAAAAGGTAACAGGGCAATAGCTGCGCCACCGGAATAAGCATTGCCTTCTTTGATGTCGATTATTAATTCGTCATCGACTGTAATTTCTGTTTCGGTATTAATATGTGAGTAACCACCACTCCAGCGAGTCAGATCAAGTTGTTTACCCGCAAAACTTTCCGTGAACACCGGTACGCGTGGAGCCACCGCATTAACGCTGGGTAATACTCCCTGCGTGATCAAACCATCCATGAGGCAGGGTAAAGTTTCAAGTTGATGACATGCAGCGGGTGTCGGTGCCCAGGGCATATTAGGTAATACAAAACGCCAGCCGATACCTTCATCATTGGCAACAGAAATTAATTCTGCCAGCTCTGTTCCTGGTATTTCATCAAGCTGTTGTCGCGTTACTTGCAGGTTGTGGCAATGTAAAACGCGCATCTGTTCAATAACATCAAGTGCCAACGTGCTCGAGCAATAATCCAGTACTAACTCGGCATGAGGTGACAACGCACGCACCGACTTGAGTTGTTCCAGTCGACCCGTGATCGCTACGCGATTTTGCACACCATAACGGTTCAGCATTTGCAGTAGCATTTCGATTAAAGTCGGAGTTTCTACATAACTTTCGTCAGGTAACATAACCGTGATGGATGTACGCCGAGCAAACAGTTGCAGTACCGTTTCAAATGTTGGATGCACAAGGGCTTTGCGTTCTTTCAACGGATAGTCCTTTTCTCTATTCTGCCAGGGCGTATCGTTACCGCGCAGACCTGTTGCCTGTCCTTCATCATCCAGTTGGGTTGAACGAAAAGTTTTACCGGCATCGTAGGCCTGTAGTTCAGTCAGGGTAAGGTCAATAATGTTAACGTCAACACCGCAGCTATCTTGCAAATTAGCCGCAGGCGCACAAACGAGCACGCCCTCTTTGGTCAAAAATAAATTTAGTATCAGACCGTTGGCTCCTGCACCAAGTGCAGACCAGAAAGATTCCACAGTACTTGCAGGTGTTGACCAGCCATCCCCGTTTAGTGCGTAAATTCGGTTTACTATCGGATAACAAACGTTTGTCATGACCGCCTCGTTTTATTTTTAATATTTATTTTTAGTGATCTTTGCTTTGCATATCCATAAACCACTGGATGACCGTTTTAACGCGTGTCGGTAATTCAGGGTTATTTCTGGACACAATATGTATGGAGTTGAGTAGTTCGCCTTTGTTGTCTTTTTCGTAGACAAACAAATTACCGTCGTCGATATGTTGCTGTACACAGTGTCGAGGGAATACAGAAATACCCAGGGTACCGACCACCATGTGAATTGCACCTTCGATACTGTTCATCGCACCTGCGTGATGCAGAGAACGGTCACTGATATTGCTACACTCTGGCATAAAATGTTGCACCCAGTAATTGAAATATACGCCCATGCCGGGGTAATCGATATAACGTTGTTGTAACAGCTTATCTTTATCCAGAGTAGCGACCTGATTTTGATTGGCACCAACTAGAATGTACTCTTCATCACAAAACATTTCGTAATTGAGTAAAGGGTGTTCGACCTTTTCGGTAACAAAACCGAAATCAATATTGCCATCGATGACCAGTGGCAGGATTTGTTCATTTGGTAACAGTTCTACTTTTAATTCCAGTTCAGGGTGTTTAAGTCGTCGTTCGAGTAACATTGGGAAATGCGGAGACAATAAACAGCTTGGCGGCATAGCATAACTGACCAGACCTTCGACTATATTTCTCTCGGTGTGCATGGTGTCCATCAAAGTGGCGATGGAATCGTTATAGGTGCGAATATAATTCAGCAGAGTTTTTCCGGCATCGGTTGGAACGGTAGACTTACTGCTGCGCATAAATAGAGAAACGCCAAGTTGTTCTTCCAGTTTGGAAATATGCTGGCTGATACCACTTTGGGTCATGGCGGCGTGGTTGGCAGCCAGAGAAAAGTTTTCGTACTCGCAGGCGGCGACGAATGCTTTGAAATAACGTGGGTCGAGACGTAAGAAATCAAGGTTTGCCAGATTCATTGAGAATTTCCACTATGTTTGAAAGTATGAAATTTCATTATCGCTGACATATTTATTATATCAAGCCTTATTTTCAGGTGCTGCATGATTTTCACTTACACCATATTGCTTTCATGCACGAGCTGTTCGACAGCCTGGTGACTATCCAGGCTATGCAAACGTTTGATGGTAATGTCGATAGTGTCTGAATTGTTCAACCAGGTATCAATGCTGTCGCCACGTTGTTTTACCACTGCGTAATACGTTTCGATAAGGTCTTCGGGTAGCGGGTAGATTCGTAATCCCAGGAGAAAATTGTTTCTAAGATCTCCGTACTCAACCTCTCTGGATTCATTGGCTTGTAATGTGATATTGACAGTACCGTAGATATTGTTCAGGTTGTTATTCTCCTGTATATAAAGTGTTGCCTTTATCGTCATATTGGTCAGGTTATTTATTAAGCGTTGGTTTATCACGATTTAACTCCTCCATTGAATGTGTGAATGCGACTAAATATAATGCTCATTTAACCACTTTCCAAATAATTATTTGTGATGACCTATATCACGTAAAATAATGTCACGTAAAATAATTGAACGTTTAACTGAATGCGTTATCATGTCCGCAAGAGAATGTTTTGTTTATTAGAGAGAACGAATGACTGAGAAAAAAATTACGCTTAGCGCGCCAGATGGTATTCGGGTATGGCGTGGGTTTCGTTCACGAAGTTATTTTGATAACAGAGCAAAGTTTGACAAAATTGTTGGTAGTATTTTCGTGCCCCACACCGCGCAACAGATGGAGCCATTGGGGTTGAGTGCCTACTTTCCTGCACTCCTGCCCGATTCTATTCCAGCTGGAAGCAATGACCGGTTTTTGAAGATTCCCGATGAAATTGCATTAGTGGTTTACCCATCGAAAGAAAAATATGATAGTGCGGTTAAACTCAGCGTAGCCGGCCGCGCTTACAGTTTATTACACTGGCCAGTATTCAACTTTAATGACCCGGAAATACCGCGTAGCCAAAGTGGACATCCCGAACCCTGGTCGGGTGAACTGAATTGGGATGCTCCCTGCTATCTTGTTCCCGATGCAATCGACTGGCGTTCGGACGTAACACGATTACTGGTCGCTCGGCCTACGCACAACTTATCAAAAGAAGATTTTCTCAAGAAACTAAACAACATCATTCGAGGCTGGTTATTGAAACGTGATAAAAACATCGATGGTTCAATTATCTGTGCCTGCCCAGAATATTTACTGTACTGGGAGCACCGTAATATGGATACCGAGCAAAACAGTTTATTGCCATTGTTGTTGGAAATGGTTGAGGAGCCATATCTGAATAATGTTGCCAGTCCTGTCATCGTGCCACCAGCATTTCATGAGCCAGATAAAGGTGTAGAGATGTGTGCTGGCGACTTCCTGAATGTGCGTGTGGATATTTACCGCTGAGTTATTTTTCTGTGGGTTAGAATTAGAAAGAGTTGCCTGGTTTAATCTTCGCTAATTATACAAACCGTAATTTCTTCTCGGTCGTGATAAAGGTGTTTTGCCATAATGCGATACTGTACATTAGCTTTAGATAATTGCTGATGGAGCAGGGTGAGACACTCCTGTACGCTGGCAAGACGTTTCTTCATAGGGAGTTTTAAATTAAAGATAGCATTGTCACACTGTTGACTGGTAAACCAACGAGCGATTAAGCGACTGACATGCAGCGGTCTTTCTGCCATATCGCAGACTAACCAGTCGACTTTCTTGTCTGGTTCATAAGTGAATGCATCTGTTTTTAAATGTTCTACCATGCCAGTTTTCATTAGCTCGACTTGCATTGGGCCATTATCAATAGCGGTAACGAGACACTGGCGTTGTACGAGTTGCCATGTCCAGCCACCCGGTGCAGAGCCAAGATCAACCGCTGTTTTTCCTAAATGAAATAACTCACTTTCCTGTTGCGGTGTTAAAAACCATTTTATTGCTTCATCAAGTTTTAAGGTTGATCGACTGGGCGCGGCGTGCGGCATTTTTAATCGCGGAATGCCCATAATATCTGCTGAACTATTTTCAACGGGAACAAGGCCGACATAAACCTGTTGTGAATCAATAAAAAATACATGCAGGCGAAATTTTGCATGCGCGGATAGTAGCTGGTTCTTTTTTAATGCAGTAAGCAAATGCGGTTTGAATTGTTTGCAAAATTTACTGAGTGATTTGCCTTCATTGGTGTCGGCGTAATCCAATTCGACATCATAGACATCAGAGTCGAATTTTTTTATTTGAGACAGTAGTGTTGGCAGGCGATTGGTTTCAGGCAGCTTGAGTATTCCTTTGTGGCAGGCAAACCACTGGCGAGTAAAAATCAGTTGCTGAAAGTTTATGCTTGTTGTTAAGTCCAGGGTTTCCGCATCGCCACTACTAACTAAAAAAACCACACCTGATTTTTCTTTCGTCTGGATATAAGCAGAAAGTTCACGTTCGCTTGCCAGCTCGATAATCTCACCCGCACATTCTTTTTCAAAACCGGGGCGACATAAAAGGAGTATTTGATTAAACATTCGTACCCGTTATAAATAGGGTGTCAAAATCATGCTGACAATGTACCATTGCCTCTTTAGTATTTTTGATCATATTTTTGATCATAAGATCGATTTTTAGCGCTGTTTTTTTAACACGCATTTTTAACATCGTTTTAACATAGAGGGCGAAATGGAAACAAGTGAAGTAAAACGTATTATCGAAGCGGGCATAGTGGATTGCGAAGCCACGGTAACAGCCGACGGCAGTAAGTATACCGCAATCGTTGTATCAGATGAGTTTGAAGGCAAAACCATGGTGGCGGAACAAAAGATGGTTTATGCTCTGGTGAATGAGCATATAACCAGTGGCGCGATTCATGCGTTGACGATAAAGGCTTTTACAAAACCAGAGTGGGAAGCACAAAATAGTTAAGGCGTTTGTTATTCGTCTTTTGATATTTATCTTTAGATTATAAGGGAAATCAATATGGATCCAATGTGGCTTTTAGTAGCGTTGTTGTTGGGCTTGTTCGCGCAACAAATTCGATTACCCCCGTTGGTTGGGTTTCTTGTCGCGGGTTTTGCCTTGCATGCACTGGGTATCGAAGGCGGTCCCGCGTTACAGAAGTTTGCGGATCTGGGTGTTACCCTGCTGTTATTTACTATTGGTCTTAAGTTACGTTTACGCAACCTGCTGGCACCAGAGGTGTGGGCAACTGCTAGTGTGCATATGGTGACGACTGTTTTGCTAATCGGTAGCTTGCTGCTATTGCCAGGTTTGGCTGGCATTGCCTGGCTGGGAGCGCTGGACTGGAAATCGGCAGCCGTCATCGCTTTCGCGTTGAGTTTTAGCAGTACGGTATTTGCGGTAAAAATTCTCGAAGATCGTGGTGAGATGAAAACCCGTCATGGTCAGGTGGCGATTGGTATCCTTATTATTCAGGACATCATTGCCGTTGTTTTCCTCACTCTGGCAACGGATAAATCACCGACTCTGTGGGCATTTGCTTTATTGGTGTTGCCTCTTTTGCGTCCTTTACTCAATTATTTTATGCAACGCAGTGGGCATGGTGAAGTGCTAGTGCTGTTTGGTATGTTTATGGCGATTGGTGGGGGCGAGTTGTTTGAACTGGTTGGTATGAAGGCCGATCTGGGTGCTCTGATCTTTGGCGTGTTATTGAGTGGTCAGGTTAAGTCGTCTGAATTATCTCGTTCACTATTAAGTTTTAAAGATTTATTTCTAATCGGTTTTTTCCTCAATATCGGTATTGATGCATTGCCTACATTGCACGATATATTGATAGCCGTTGCATTGCTTGTGTTGTTGCCGTTGAAAATAACACTATTTTTCTGGTTGTTAACGCGACTAAAATTACGTGCTCGTACCGCTTATCTAAGCACGGCGGGTTTGGCCAATTATAGTGAGTTCGGCTTGATCGTTGCGGCTGTGGGTGTCGGTGCGGGTTTGATTGATCAACAATGGTTATTGATTATTGCATTGGCGTTATCGTTTAGCTTTGTTATAGGTTCAATACTTAACGCACGTGCGCATAGTTTGTATTCCCAAATAGAGCATTACCTGCATCGTTACGAGTCGAGCCAGCGATTACCAGGCGACCACGCACCCGATCTGGGTGATGCAGAAGTGTTGATCGCAGGTATGGGTAGAGTCGGTAGTGGTGCCTATCTGTCAATGCATGAGGCAATTGGCGATAAAGTCTGCGGCATTGATGCTGATGCGGACAGTGTTAAGCGGCATCAGCAATCTGGACATAATGTCATATTGGGTGATGCTGAAGATGCTGATTTCTGGCGAGGAGTAAATTCTGACAAGCTGCAACTGGTTATGCTGGCGATGCCAACTATCAGTGACATGTTGCAGGCGGTAGAATTATTGAAAGCAGTTGGTTATCAGGGCACGATTGCAGCCGTTACTAAACACGAAGATGATCGTGCCAGATTAGAGGCTGCAGGCGCACATGCTACCTTCAATTTTTATGCTGAGGCGGGTGCGGGTTTTGCCGAACATGTACGGCGTGAGCTGGAATAAAGCGGACATTGTTTTGCGGAAGCGAATTGAATAATACTATCATCAATAGTCTAATGTTGGATGAAAAATAGAATGAAGCCACCAAACTCCTGCCGGAAATGCCAATGAATGAACAGCTAACGTCTATTCAGGACACGTTGCTTAACATAACAACAAATCCCTATTTGCTAGCCATCGTAGTACTGGCAGTTAGTTACCTGATGTATTTGATTGCCAGCCGAATTATTCTGGTATCACTTAAAAGATTGTTTAAACATACCGCAACCCATGTGGATGATGTTTTTGTCGAACAGCGTGTGTTTCATCGGCTGGCTTTTTTTGTGCCTTTGCTGGTTATTTATTTATCTGCTGATCTGTTTCCTGAATACAGTCAGTACATCAGACAATTTCTATCTGCTCTGTTAATTATTGTCTTGATCATGGTGATAAATGCGGTACTGGATGCGGCATATGTTATTTACAGGCGAAGTAAGTTTGCTCAAGTATTAAATATAAAAAGTTACCTACAAATAAGCAAACTGCTGTTAAATATTTTGGGTAGTATTGTTGTTATTGCAACCGTGATTGATAAATCACCGATCTTTTTACTCAGTGGTATTGGTGCCTTAACCGCGGTTTTGTTGTTAATTTTTAAAGATACGATTTTATCGTTTGTCGCCAGCATTCAGATACACTCAAATGATCTGTTTACAATTGGCGACTGGCTGGAAGTGCCACAATTCGGCGCAGACGGTGATGTGATTGATATTGCACTGCATACCGTAAAAATTCAGAACTGGGATAAAACCATTTCAATTATTCCTTCGCATAAACTCATCGATTCCTCCTTCAAAAACTGGCGAGGCATGTCAGACAGTGGTGGCAGGCGTATAAAACGCTCTGTTTATATCGACCAGACGAGTATTCGTTTTTGCGATGAAAAAATGATTGAAAAATTTAAATCATTTGAATTACTCGCGCCTTATCTGAAGTCAAAACTATCAGAAGTCGATACTGCAAATTCGGATAAAAATATTAATATGCAGGCTTTGGTGAATGGACGTCGGTTAACCAATATAGGGACTTTTCGAGCCTATATAGAAGCGTATTTAAAAAATCACCCTATGATTCATGACGAGCTTACGTTTCTAGTTAGGCAACTAGCGCCTAGCGAAAAAGGCATAGCGATAGAAATTTATGTATTCACTAAAATTACTGACTGGATTGCCTATGAAGCTATCCAGGCAGATATTTTTGATCACCTGCTGGCAGTACTAACTGAATTTGAATTGCAGGTATTCCAGAATCCTACGGGTAAGAATTTTGAACAGTTAGGAAAAATTGATAGTCGTTAAATCATGAAAATAATATACAAAGCCAGAGATATTATAGAAGCACACATTGTCGCTGGCATGTTAAATGCCAATAGCATTGAAACACATGTGGGTGGATATTATTTACAGGGTGGCATAGGTGACGTCAGCGTTTTTGATTTTGCTAATGTTCAGGTGGCAGATGAAGAT